>NZ_JBPAOH010000254.1:0-6533 GCF_050875635.1 Tolypothrix sp. VBCCA 56010 | reverse complement strand
GTAGACGTGCTTGCTTTTCTTGAGTCATCACTTTGATATGCGGCTTATATATTTCCCTCTATTTTGCCATCACTAGTAAATCTGCCAAAATGGGATGCTCCCAATTCTGTGGACTCGGACCGATGCAAATATCAGTGAATCTGATATGGAATTGCAGGACTGGCTTGGGCTGTACACGCTTACAGGAGCTTATAGTATAGCATCACCAAGGCAAAAAAACGAACGATAGATGCCACATCCACTTCTCCTATCCGCTCACGCGCTAGGGGAAGTGATGTATCCCTTGCTTAATTTATGAAAACAAATTACCACACGTAGTCTATGCATAAATATCAATACTATACACGCCTGTGTAAATACTGAAGCCTTACTGTCCAAGTGAAATAACTGCTAAAAGCACATTTAAAACGACTGCAAGTTAGATATATGGTAGCACTCTAAACACAACTTCAACTTGAAAACCGCTCACGCGTTACTGGGGGTGATGTTTGAGGAAATCCCATCGTGAGCAATACCACATTAACCCCGCTCCAACAAGCTGAATTATCGAGCTGGTTCGACCTGCTGGAACAACAATGGCTTGCTGCCATCCAGCAGCCTAAATCCGCTGAAGCTATTGCCTTAGCCGAGGCTGAGGCTGCTTGGGAGCAAGAACGTCAGTATTACCACGATGCTTACCTGTATTCTGACCGCTGCTAAACCATTAACAAAACTGTTGCAACCAAAACGCCCCAATTGCTATGGAAGCCTACCTATTAAGGATATCAATGACAACAACCACTGACATCAACCGTGCCAGCCTTGCAGTGCTATCAATCACCAGCGCCCAATTGTGGTCAGCGATTGACAATTGTGAGGGCGAATTAGAGTTACAAGAGTTGCTGCATGACCAACTTAACGTGTAGCAAGCAACAGAGGCAAAAGTAGACGCGATCGCCTACGTCGCTGACCAGTTAAAGCTAGACCTGGAAACCTGGGAAGCACGGCTAGAAAAGATTGTAGAACTGCACTCTACAGTCATCCAACGGCGTCGCAACCAGATAGCCCAAATAAAGGGGTATCTCCTGAAGTTGCACACTTCGGGAGTGCTGAGTGAGCAGGTAGCTGGAGTCGAGCGCCGTATCGACTTTCAAAACAATCCACCCTCAGTTGTGCTGCTGGTTGAACCCGACGAATTACCAACAGAATTTCAGGATGTCAAGGTCAGTGCTAAAGCTAAGGACATTTTAGCAGCACACAAACGCGGCGAGGACGTGAGTGCGATCGCGGAAATTGTTACCAGAAAGCACGTCCGCTTCCGACACATGAAACAGTCACAACAAAGTAAGAAATGAACATTAACAGAAGCACAAACATCACAATCACGCCTAGCAGCTATCTGAGTTGTTTCACCAATGAAAACTTGGGAACAGCAACCTTATATCTAAATGGCGAGAGCGAATCAATCGCCATCCAATTCAACCCAGATAATCTGCCAGTGCTGGAAACCCTGATATCAGAGCTACGAAAGCTAGAAATACAGTCCCAGCAATTGAAATTGCAAGACTTACAGCATCAAATCTCTCAGCTTGATCTGTCGCTTAACAGTAATGTTAACGGCAACTGTAAAGCAATTCTATCTGCGGGTGAGTCCTTCTAGCAATCACCATTGGAACCATAATGCGCCCAAGCTATAGCCTGAGCGCGTTATGGTTCCAAGACGCGCACTTGCTTAATTATCATCTGACCTTCGCGCTCACGCGCCGTCCTGGGTGATGTTTTTTACACGAATACATGGCGACAACAATTGAATTTAATGGGTCTGCGTTTCCGTCCCTGATTTTAAGAGACGACTTGACACAAACGTGGAACAACATCGGGCTGGATTCATTGCCACCTGCGGAATCAGAACCATTACTCAAGTTTCTGGAACTTATTGAATATGAGAAACTTGAAAACTTCAACCAAGATAGCGTACTCTTAGTCAAAGCTTCTGGTTGTGTGATGCAGGCAGTGTACGCCGCTGCCATTTTCCGGGATGGTGAAAGCATAGTTTTGAAACTGGGAGATAATCAATTCCCCATTACTCAAAAGGGCGACTTGCTGCACTGCGGAAAGCTCAAAGGTAAGCTAGTTGTCACCGAGGAAGAAGACCTCACTGGCAATAAGTACCCCAAAGCTACCTGCTCGTTTGTGTCCAAAAACCGAGATGTGTTCCGGGTTCCTATCCAGCTGGCTAGCCGGGATTTGAATCTTACCGTGGCAGAGGTAGAAGCCACAGTCATCAACGAAGAACCTATCCTATCTCTGTTGCGGCAAGTCCCTGGTAACTCCTTCAAAATGCACGAGCTTGGCGTTGGAGAGTACCAGCTTCACTCTTACATCTCATCCTCTGATGGAGAATATGGGACGGTGTACAAATTGCATCTTCTGGATGGACGAACTGTGCTGTCGCGGGGCAATGTCACTATATTGTTGGAATCTGGCTGGCGACCAAATCCTGAAAAGCCACTGATGCTCGTCATCAGCAGGATTGAGAAGCTGGCTGAAAACAAATTCACCGTGGACTGTGCATTGCGGGAGCGGTTGCCAATGTTAGGAGCTTCGACACGCCCAGTAGTCACAGTAGACGCGCATTCCCGAACTGTGCCTGAGCCAGAACTCGTGACTGTAGGGGTAAACAACTCTTTGGAGGACGAGATTCCCTATTAAGACTTCTTTACAGTAACTTCACCCGTCATAATATAGCCCACTGGTTAAATATCGGTGGGTTTTTCTCTTTTAGGGCTTACGCACAGCTAACGGAAAAACGTAGACGCATAGCGGCTTGCCGTTGGCGAAGCCTCTCGAAGAGAAGGCTACCACACTCTTACGCGCAGAGGACACAAATAAATAAGAGTTTGATAGTGTTTTTGCGTAAGTCCTGTCTTTTTCTCAAGCTCACGCTTCCACGGAGATGAAGTTTCATTTATGACTCCGTGTATCCAGAATATTTTGAAGAATTCCACTACGTTGTCCAAAACCGAGAACCAGTTGAACGTGAAATTCTCCCTCTCAAAGAAAGGCTGAAAGACCAAAACCTCTGGCAAAGCAGCGATTGGTGCTGCTATGACCGGGGAAAACGTCATGGGGACTTTGGCATTCCCCAACAATGTCAAAATCCTTTCTACCTTTTGGGGTATGCCAAAGGGTACGAAAAATATCGGTAACACTAATAGTTTAAATAGCCCTTACAGCCAAGGGCTGGTTAATTTTTTTAATGTACAAAATCCTAATCTCAAAACTCCTCTTCTTCGCCAATCACTATATAAGGAGTACCGTTTCTATACAATTCAGCAATTGTTAGACCTTCCTCATCATTTTTGTCTTGCACTGAGTCATAAAAGTCATCAGCCTCCATATATCCCTCACTCATCAATTCTTCAGGGGTAAGCCCGCGCATAGACTGCTCGCGAGTCAATTTAGGTAATTTTTGGTTACTCATAGATTTACAGCATTTATAAATTCCATTTTAACCTTGTCAAGAATGAAACAAGTTTTTTAAATTTACCTACAAAGGCAGATATCAATAGCAAATTATGTAATCCAATCTGGATATAAATATGTTCACACTTTTAGATAAACGATGACTCTAACCCTCAAACACTTTGATACAAAGCTAAAGCTTGATACTAGGGTAGAAGAGAAGATAGAAAATTCCTTGGCTGAGTACTTGTATCCCGATGTCGAATTTGCCATCGGCACAGTTTACCCAGGTTCTACAACAGCTCAAGACTTAAAGGAACATGAGGGCAAGACGTTACAGTTCGCCGCTGGGGAACGAATGTATTTCGCCAGTGACGATAAAGTACGCGATCGCATTTACCCAAATGCTTCAGACGGAGCAGCTTACGGCTCACTGCTGTTTACTCCTTGTCGGGACTTCAAGGAACTTAAAAACCTACGCCTGATAGTAATAGACGATGCAACTGGAGAAAACGGAGGCTTTCTGCCACTGGATGTAGCAAAAAACCTAGTAGGTGACTGTTACGGCAAAATCAGCCTAGACTTGGCAGAAGAACTTACAGGCAACAGCAATACTCCATTCCAGTTTCGACTAGGCATCAAGGAACAAGAGAAAAACCCTGTAGCCCGGATTGCTAAGGGAACATTAGCTCCCTTTAGACTTGAGCAAGTAGGAGAAGCGTTAATTAGAGATAACGGCAAAACTGGTTACGACATGGTGCTAGCAACATCTTCCTTCAAAGGTAGGAAAGGGGAAGATGCGATCGCACCGGGGGAATATAACTTAACAGTTGGTTTAGGAATCAAAACTCTGGCTGAGTATGGGAAACATAGCCTTGGTACGCAAATACTAGTCAATTACCCTCGTGCAGTAGAAGCTGATATGCTACCCCGGCTGGAATTAGATGCGATGATTTTAGCAAACATCCAATCAGATCCTCGCAAAATTGCTCAACATTACGTTGAAACTTACGAACGGCGCAAAGCACTTGTTAATGCAAAAGGAGAGTCCAAAATTTCAGACTTTTCAGGCGACTTAGCCCTTGACGTTGAATCAGTTTTCAGCAACTTGGGGGAAAGCGGTGAACTTAATCCAGAACAACAGCAACAACAAGACCAATTAGTTTATCGCCTGCTCGAAGCTGATTTAGAGGGTCACTTCCAAATACTGGAACATCCCAAAATTATTGCCGAACTGCAAGAATTTGTTCGTGCTTCCTGGGTGGATATTGCTACTGGTCGGGCTATCAAATTCAATTCTGGACTAGCTCAACCGAGTTTGAAGCTGGCTGAGAATGAAATCTGCGTTCCTTATATTCCCGAAGGAGAAGAAATCATTGTCACTCGCTCTCCCTTAGTCAACTCTAATGGGGTAATTGTACTTACTAATCGACACCTGCCCGAAGTTATGAAGCTTTCTGGGACAGTACACATCCATCCCCAAACCGCTGCTGATAACTTGCAAGCTGATTTCGACGGCGATCGCTTGGCATTTGCTCATAAGCGTGATTTTCCTACTCTAGCAGCTGAAGTGAAGGAATACAATCTACCAGCCAACCGCTATCCCGATGTAGTCAAAAAAGCAAAAGTCCCCTATCAAGGAACTTTTGCAGAAATCGCCGTCAGCGCAATGGAAAATAAAATTGGACTTATTGCCAACGAAATTCAAAAGAACGTAGCGTTGCAATGGGAAACTCAGCTAATGCCTAAAGAAGAACAATATGGGTATCTTAGACGCATATCTGCTCACTTAAGTAATATCGGAGCTAAACACAAAAACGGCGAGATTAAAATCCCAGAAGAAATCTTAAAACAAATAACTCCCATTGCTAAACTACCAACTAGTCTAACTACACAACACGTAGAACAAGGATTGCGCGAGGTAAGAAACCTATTGCGTTCACTTGTAGGAGAACTTTCAAACGAGTTACAAGTAGCCGTAGATGGTCCTAAAAGCGCACTTCGTCCTGATGAATCCATCCTCAAATACTGCCAGGAAATATGCAATTATAACTCTGTTGTCTGGTTAACTGATAAGAAAAATCCAGAGGCTTTCTTAAATCGGGGAATGAAAACCACGAACCACAGTCCTATTGACTTGATGGTAAAGCAGACTAATCAGCACTTTGAGGAAAATCAACTTATCGCCCGTCCTACCGAGCAATTTAGAGCTTTATATCCTGGAGTTGAGTTTACCCAAGCCCATAAAGACCAGGCTACCACTATTAAAAATACCTATAACGGTTTGATTAAAGAAGCCATCAGATTAGAAGAAAAAAGAAAATTAGAGCCAGGTCCAAGTTTAATAATCACGTCCGCAACAAGTGGGCGACAAATCGAAGTTACTAACCTGATTAATAGTAATGTAAGTGATCAACCTTCACCGATTTGGGGTCAGCAAAACTTAGACATTAGAATAGAACTTAATCCCAAACAAAACCAGAAAACACCACAGTCATTTGTTGCTGTTCTGCTCAAAGATCCAATCACTCAAGCTAGCATTCCTCCTAGACCGATTGGCACTGTTTCCCAAGCCTCCGCTCGTGAACATAATCTCAAAGCTGGCATGACAATCAAACAAGGAAAAGTCTCCTTCCAGCCTGGGGTCAGCAAGAGTATGGTAGAAGCTGCCTTCTCAAAAGCCAGTGAATACTTAGAAACGCTAAGTAATTCTACATCTGAATCAGAAAAACTTCCACTGGCGGCGGCTCTTCACAATATTACCCACACTGAAGAAAGTCATTTGTACCAGGGGCGTAAGAAAGCCAGTGTAGCGTTTGCTGCTTTCCCCGACCAAATTATTGGACAACTGAAGGAATTACAATTCACCAACCTTTCTGTAGTCGGCACACACCAATCCAGCAGCGAACACAATGGACGCAACTGGCAGGGTGAGAAAGTCTCCATCAAAATTGAACTGGATGCTGACCCCCGCGACCCCAATATCTGGTAGAGTCGATGGCGGGTATTATCCCGCGCACCTCTCTGTTAGATCCGAGCGTGCGACTTTCACCGCACTCGGCTCCCGATATTCTAGGGTTTCCCCTTGC
>NZ_JBPAOH010000253.1:0-6631 GCF_050875635.1 Tolypothrix sp. VBCCA 56010 | reverse complement strand
TACGGGCGGGGTTACCCCGCCCCTCCTAACTCCTGTACGGGCGGGGTTACCCCGCCCCTCCTAACTCCTGTACGGGCGGGGTTACCCCGCCCCTCCTAACTTTTAACTTCTGCCGAGTTGCTGCTAAACTCGTTTGCCCGTGCGCTATGTACTACAGTCCAGCCTGCTTTCAAAAGCTTTTGGTAAGTTGCCCAACCCAGAGAACCGCCTTCTATTTTATAATCCGGTACTGCATATTGTGGAAAAGCTGTATAAGGACGCCACGGCTCATGGGGTGCAGTCTGCAAATGTAAAATTTTCTCTCCATCGCTGCCAAACTTAGATAACCAGCACATTTGTCGATGCATGGCAAACTCCTCGTATTTCCTTTTAATGCATAATGACAGACTTATGTCAAGTCTAACCTCACCCTTGTGGGATAATTTTTCTTTGCCTAGTTTTCGCTGTTAGCATGTCGAATTAAATACTTCGACGAATCTGTGCTATTAACCATAGATATAGGGCATCCCGAAGCTGAAAGAAAACAGCGATAAAAAAAATCTTTCCCGATAATTTTTCCAAGGGTAAGATTTCTCTAATGTTATCTGCGGTTTTCCTAAGTGTATGTATTAGGAGCTACTATTTCTTAATAAAATTTAACCTGCAAACAAGATTGCAAGAAAATATTTCTCCCCTTTCCCCTCAAAATGATGGAGCATACAACTTGTCACCAACAATGCCGCGAATTTCTGTTACTAGCTGCTTGTAGGCAAAGTCAGATAATGCAGGTTCAGCGGGTTGCAAGTTAATCGTCTGTGCCAAATCAATCCATGATTTACAACCGCCGTATTCTCGACGATAGGGAATTTCTTGCACTTTGGGTAATTTGTAAGTCCGCAGCAGCAGAATGTAAAGTGGTTGACGCGCTTTCCATATCAGGCGATCGCTAATAAAATACTCATTCCATATATGATATGGCAGTAACGCTTTGACTATTGACTCGTCACTAACTGGTAAAATATCAGTAATTTCTGCCCAACTGCCGATCGCCACTGTTTCTGGATGCCAACCAGATGTCACTGGCTGTACATCTTTGCCATACTCAGCTTTCAGCATAAAAGACTGTTGATGTTCATAAGTTGGGTAGAGCAAAATCTCCTCATGGGCAACTCGGAAACGTCCACCTTGTTCATGAATGCCACCTTTGCGTAGTAGCATAATCGTTTCACCCTGTTCTAAGGCTTTGACGGCAACTGCCCATTCTTTGAGAGCGTGGATTGTAGTTTTTAGCATAAATACTTAGTAGTGTTTTCATCGAAGATTAACATCAAGTGCATTTACTCTGGCTTATGCATAGACGCGATCGCCTTTAGGCGTTCTTGTACTCCAAAAACTGCGGTAAGCGTTCCGCAGCTCCCGGAGTGCGATTGAGAAGAATAGTGGACTTGAATCAGACATCGCTAGTTAACAATATAAAATCAAGACATTCTCTAATTTCATGACCTTAATCAATAATTCCACCAAATATCATTTATTTTTGTCATAAATGTAAAAATACTGAGATTAATATAATAGCAATTTTTTTTCAAAATACATCTGACATCAAGTAGTAAAAGTAACGTTGGCTTTCAAAATTTTTGTATTTATAATTACAAACAAGTTTGACATTAAACCATTCTTTAGACAGACGACCAGAAAAATTAAGAAAGTTAAATTTTAATAACAAATGTCAATAACAAGTTAAACGTTTCTAACTGACTAACGTTAATTTCAGTTGAGAACTGCTGTAATATTTTGTCCAAATTTCAGCAAATTATTTAGCAGATTAAAAGTCTTTTAAGTTCAATCTAAGGAGATAACAATGAGCGTAAACAACAGTAAAAATTTGCTTAAAAAGTTTATTAGCCTTGTGGGAGTTGCTAGTGCCAGTGCTTTAGTAAGTGTTCCGGCATTCGCAATACCGAATTCTAGCTCTCGTAGCATGGTAATTAGTGAAGCCCCAACAAATGAGACATTATATTCCCAAGCCTCCCAAAGAGGAGGGCTAACCCCATATGATACCACCAATGGAACCCAGCTAAATCAAAATGGCGGCTCCACCGGAACGCAGCAATATCAAAATGACAGCACTACCGGAACGCAGGATTATCAAAATAACGGCACTACCGGAACGCAGCAATATCAAAACGATGGTACTACCGGAACGCAGCAATATCAAATTCAGCGCCGTACCGGAACGCAGCAATATCAAAATAACGGCACTACCGGAACGCAGCAATATCAAAACGACGGCACCACCAATGGAACCCAGCAAAATACAGGTGGTGACAACACAACAGGTGGACAAAATTCTGGTGGTCGAGGTGTCAGAGCGCTGTGGTAAATTTCTAGGGAATTTCTAGTACACAGACTGGCAAGCTTGTTAGCCTTGCAGCCTCTCTTGGGTTAATTTCATTCTTCTGACTGCTATCAACAGCAGGGGGAAATTTTTCCTTTGTGCATTTCTCAATTCTCTTTCCAGACTAGCAAAATTACTCCTGATACCTGGTTGTGAGAAGTAACTGGTTATCAGGGGTAATTTTTATATAAATTACTCTAAAGATAGATGTTGAATAAATTGCTAATATACTACTTCGATACTAAATAATAGGATGCTAAAAGTTTAATTATGAATATGTTAAAGCAATCAGCCAAACTAATCATTTTTATTTATGCATTTGGATTATTTTATACACCTCAAATATCGTTAGCTAACGAATCAACTGTTATTGATAATAATTCATTCAAGAATTCAGTAAATAAACCGATTGATTATGCCGATGATTTAGTTACTCAACCTATTCGCCTAGTGATTAATCTTAGCCGCCATCAAGTAACCCTTTATCAAGGAATAACCCGAATTAAAAGTTATCCGATTGCAGTAGGTCGTCAAGGCTGGGAAACTCCTAAGGGCAATTTCCAAGTACTTGACATGTTGGAAAATCCTACTTGGATACACCCTTTCACGGGTAAATCTATCCCAGGAGGAAGCCCGGAAAATCCTCTTGGTCACTACTGGGTTGGATTTTGGACAAACGGTAAAAATTGGATTGGTTTTCACGGCACTCCCAATCCTGAGTCAGTAGGCAAAGCCGCGTCGCACGGTTGTATTCGTATGTACAACAAGGATATTAAGGAATTATTTTATTCTGTGAGACTGGGAACACCAGTTATTGTATTGCGATAGCTTAGGTAGTTTCCCTGCGTAATATGAAGAAAATATTAACACTGAGGATTTAAACATCGAAAAGCGACGCTTGGGGACATCCGACGTGCAAATCACACCCATCTTAATGGGAACTTGGCAAGCGGGGAAAAAAATGTGGGTAGGAATTGAGGATGCTGACTCAATTAAAGCGATAAAAGCAGCGTTTGAAGCGGGTATTACCACATTTGACACTGCTGAGACATATGGTGATGGACATTCAGAACAAATAGTGGCTGAAGCTTTATCAGATGTACGCGATCGCGTTCAATATGCCACAAAAGTTTTTGCCAACCATCTCAAGTATGATTTACTAATTGAAGCTTGCGATCGCTCTTTGAAAAATCTGAAAACAGATTATATTGACCTTTACCAAATTCATTGGCCCTCAGGCTCTTTTAATAGCGAAAAGGTGCCGATTGAGGAAACAATGAAAGCCCTCAATCATCTGAAAGAGCAAGGAAAAATTCGCGCAATTGGTGTTTCCAAGTTTGACCGCGCTCAATTGCAAGAAGCCGGCAATTACGGACGCATCGATAGTTTACAACCGCCTTATTCTTTGTTCTGGCGACAAGTAGAAAAAGACGCAGTGCCATATTGTGTAGAAAACAATATATCTATCGTTGCTTATTCACCTTTAGCGCAGGGATTATTAACAGGTAAATTTGCAGCGGATCATAAATTTGACCCTCAAGATAATCGTGCTAAAAATAAACTATTTCAAGGCGAAAATTATCAACGCGCTCAACAAGCTTTAGATAAATTGCGTCCAATCGCCGATCGCCACAATTGTACTTTAGCTCAGTTAGCATTAGCTTGGTTAATTGCCCAACCTCAAGCTCAAGCGATCGCCGGTGCGCGAAACTCAGAACAGGCGATCGCTAATGCCAAAGCTGCTGATGTCAAACTGTCTGAAGATGAACTTCAAGAAATCGATGGAATTGGACGCATTGTCACCGACCATTTAGACGACAACTCAATTATGTGGAATTGGTAATGGGCAATGGGCATTGGGCATCGGGCATTGGGCATCGGGCATCGGGCATCGGGTATAGTCCAAAAAATCCGGAAACTTCTTTTTATTCCCATTGCCCATTGCCCATTGCCCATTGCCCCATGCCCAATTCTTAAAAGTTAAAACCAACTCCAAACAGCAATCCGACATCAGTTTGATCGAGAAAAGCCGCATTCACTGCACCTGTTGCGGTAAATCGAGAACCTAAAGGAACATCTATACCACCAGTTAACAGTAAACCAAGATCGGCATCGCCACTAGCTTCAATCGCAACCCCAGCACCTACGTAAGGAGATATGCCAAATGTTTGCCCTGCCGCATCTGCTGTTCTGCGTGTCAAGTCTAAGGTGATAGGAACCAGAATCGTTGTATCATCGCCAAACACCGCAGAAGGTCGCACTGAGAAATTACGTGTCAGTCCGAGTTTGCTAATTACCGCAAAGTTAGGTTCGCTCAAAGCTGAATCACCCCCAAGACCAATGTTACCAGCAACTCCAACGTAGCTGGAACCACCACGAGTAGCTCTACCTGGGGAAACTTCATTGTTCAGCTGACTGATATTAACATCGGGTGGGATAAGAACTTCGTTAATGGCGTAAATCACACCGTTGCTGGTTTGAATCGGCTGAATCACCCTAGTATTGTTGACTGTAATTTGATTGCTAGCGCTATCGAGTTGAACATTTACAGGTTTGTTTGCAAGGGTTGTTGCTTCTCCCGCCGAAGTTACTTGACCGCTGACGACGTGGTATGTCAAAATCCGTCTGAGCGTTTCTTTATTGCGCGGTTCTAGCAATCTTTGCAGAGTATCTTGAGGTAAAGCTGCAAATGCCTCATCAGTAGGTGCGAAGACTGTATAGGGACCTTTTCCTTGCAAAGTTTCTGTTAAACCTGCTGCTTTGAGTGCAGTAGTCAGAGTTGAAAACGAACTAGTAGACCCAGCAAAAGCTACGATGTTGCTAGATGTTGTGGTTGTCGTTGTGCTTGTACTTGTTTGAGTCCCGCTGGCGCTTCCGGCTACAATATAGTTAGCTGCCGGCAGGTTGCTAGCGATAGGTTGTAATTGTCCCTGTCTGACTAAAGCTTGATATAAAAGTGCTGCTGCTTCCCCACGAGTCAGAGACACGTTGGGATTCAATACTTTCAATTCTGGATAGTTGACAACTAAGTTAGCTTGAGTTGCGGCACCGACATTATTGACAGCGTAACCTGGAATATCTGCTGCATCTGAATAGTAGGTACTCAAGACACTTGTTGTCGTGTCCCCAGCATTCAAACCCAAACCACTTGTCAATGCAACCAGTGCCTGAACTTTGGGAATTTGCTGATTTGGCAAAAACCGATTATTCGGATATCCTGACATAAATCCGGTTTCGTAGGCTTCTTGAATTGCCGAAGCTGCCCAGTAACTAGCCGGAACATCTCTAAATCCTCCTTGGCTTAACTGTCGTGTGGGATTTTGATTAAAAGCTTTTTGAATCATCGCGGCAAATTGAGCGCGGGTAACAGGTTGATCCGGCTTAAATGTACCATCAGTAAAGCCGCTGATGACGTTTCTTTGAGCTAAAGCTTGAATAAATGGACTCGCCCAGTAATTAGATGATACATCACTAAAGCTTGTAGTTGTTTGAGTTTGGGCTGGGGTTTGGGCTGGAGTTTCGGATGGAGTATCGGTTGGAGTTTGCGTAGGAGTATCGGATGGAGTTTGCGTAGGAGTATCGGATGGAGTAGTCTGAGCTGATGCGATCGCGCTTATTGTTATCGGCGTAATTGTAGCAGTTATCATACTGATAGCTAAGAAAGCCGATGCCGCTGATGACCTACGAAATAAACTAAACATAATAATCTCCTCAAAGATAATTTCTATACTGAGCCAAAGTGAAAAACCCTGATTTTCCGACTAAGTAAGCAAAAATCTACACCTTAATAAAATCAGTAAAGCTAAGGTCTGGTAATGTCAGATTGAGACTTTACAGGTTAGAGCAGCGATCGACTCATTGTCATCAACCTAGAGAATTATCAGAACTAAGACTTTTTACCGATTAACAACCAGTATTTATGTAATATCTTTTTTTTCAACTAGAAAACATCTATCGCAAGCTAGTGTTTTGATACGGCAAAAACAATAATATAGATGTTATTCTTGGCTATTTTCGGCGCTGTTAATGATTTTTTGCCTCACGCACTCGTTGCATCGCTCCAGAAAGAGTGTAGAACTGCTCGCGAATGAAGACCACTCTTTGCTACGAGTGCGACGAGTGCGTGATTAACTAATCGTTGAGTCAAAAGAAAGAACAATTATTGACACAGCTTAGTAGTAAATATCCTTACATTCGGTCATCAGAATAGCTTTATATCCTTTCGTTGTAAGCGATCGCATTGAGTAAATGGGA
>NZ_JBPAOH010000252.1:0-6633 GCF_050875635.1 Tolypothrix sp. VBCCA 56010 | reverse complement strand
TCTTATAACATCGCCCCGTTATCTTATAACATCGCCCCGTTATCTTATAACATCGCCCCGTTATCTTATAACATCGCCCCGTTATCTTATAACATCGCCCCGTAGTAAAATACTCTAAACGGTTAAGCGTTACTTTGTGCAACTGCCGTCAGCAGTAGAGGTTTGCTTCTAACTTATAATCAAAACAATGCCTTCAGGAGATTGACACAATGACATACATCTCCCCAAAAACGCTCACCGTTGAAGACTTTCTCAGCCAATACCGAGACAATCCCCGTTATGAACTGGCAGACGGAGAACTAATAGACATGGAACCTACTGGACCCCACGAAACGGTGAGTGGCAAACTTGCAACCCAAATTGGTATCTATCTTGTTACAGAACAACTCCCTTGGTTTATTCCTCGCACTTGTTTAATTTACCCCTTCGCAGATGCTGCTACAGTTCGTCGTCCTGAT
Source organism: Tolypothrix sp. VBCCA 56010 (assembly GCF_050875635.1). Lineage (NCBI taxonomy): Bacteria > Bacillati > Cyanobacteriota > Cyanophyceae > Nostocales > Tolypothrichaceae > Tolypothrix > Tolypothrix sp. VBCCA 56010. Next base: position 6,175 of record NZ_JBPAOH010000252.1, on the reverse strand, counting down.
GTCGTAGTTCTCGATGAAACCGTTCTCGACCGTGAACCCCTTTGGGAGCGAGAACCCGTAATTACGCTGGGGCGCTCGATTAAACTGGTGGTGGAAGTTGTTAGCACCAACTGGGAAACTGACTATGCTCGGAAAGTTGAGGAATACGCGCTCTTAGGAATTCCTGAATATTGGATTGTGGATTATCGCGGATTGGGAGGTGTAGCATTTATTGGTAAACCCAAACAAGCTACCTTCACCGTCTGTCAATTGGTTGAAGATACTTATACTCAACAACAATACCGATTAAACCAACCAATTAATTCACCACTTTTGCCCGGTCTTCAACTTCGCTTAAATAATATTCTGCCTCGTTAAGTGTTAAGTGCAGAAGAAAATTGAGAAGCGATCGCATGAAACAAAAGTATGATTATTCGCTATGAAGCGATCGCAAATGAATTTTTTGACTGGGACTTTTATGACAGTATATATGCTATCATAATTACATGGCGATCAAAATTGTAGTTGATACCAGCGTTTTTATTAGTGCGCTTATTAGCTCTAAAGGTTCCAGTAGAGAACTCATTCGACGTTGCTTGAAAGGTGAATATCAGCCTTTAATGGGAAATGCTTTATTTTCTGAGTATGAATCAGTCATTCATAGAGAAGAAATTATTGCCAAATGCCCTTTAACCAGTGAAGAAATTTCTGCTTTACTTGCATCATTGATGAGTGTAAGTCAATGGATTTCTATCTACTATTTATGGCGACCTAATTTAAAAGATGAAGCTGACAATCACTTAATTGAATTAGCAGTTGCTGGGAATGCTCAAATTATTGCCACTCACAATATCAAAGATTTGCAAAATGCTGAATTGTTATTTCCTAACTTATCAATATTAAAACCCGAAGAAATTATTAAGAGTTAAACACAAATGGCAACTTTAACTATTCGTTTACCAGACGATAAGCATAATAGATTGAAAGAACTTGCTCAAGCCAAAGGTATCAGTATCAATAAGCTGATTGAAGAACTTTCCACCATAGCTCTAGCAGAATTTGATACCAATACAAGATTTAAAGCAATGGCTGCAACTGGAAACCCAGAAGAAGGCTTAAGAATACTGGCTAAACTTGATGCTCTGACAGAATAGAACTTCTAGGGCGATGATGCAAGTACTCACTTCATGCGATCGCTCGAAGTAAAATATTAGGTGCGATCGCCTAATTCAAGCCAATTTTAGGAATGCGATCGCCTCTGCGAGAGTTATGAATATAGCAATTTTCGCACAAAGGGCTGCGTGCAGGACTTATGCACTGTACAAATGCACCCTTGGTTTGCATTTACTATCGCTGTCTTTGTAAGCAGCTTGAAAAATACTCACCTACTTTCATATACAGGCAAAATCCTTTGACTTTTAGCGCTTGCTAATATAACGTCACTTGCTTTTTCACTAATCATATAGATCGGTGTGACGATAAAGTAGCCGGGAACGCGCGGGAAGACCGAAGCATCTACGATCCGCAGATTATGCGTACCGTGAACGCGGAATTTACTATCAACCACAGCCATTGGGTCATTTTTTGGACCCATCTTGTTACTGCATGAGGCATGATGACCCCATGCCTCAGCCTCGACAAATCTGATAATTTCCTCGCGTGATTGAACTGTTGGACCGGGAACCACCTCTTTTGAGATATCCGCGATATGCGCGTTCATGCGACGCACAAATTCGACACCATTAATTACCGATTCCAGATCCTCGCCTTCGATGTCGTCGCCTTCGGTAAAATAATGAAAGTTGATTTCAGGAGTATCCCGTGGGTCAGATGAACGCAGTTTCACGCTTCCGGCGCGATTACGTGTGTGCGCTTTCAGAACAGTCCAGCTGAATTGGTTTCCCACTTTTGAGAGGGGCTTCGACCAACCAGGATAATAACCTTGGTATGGTACAGGTAAGCCAAAGATGAAGAGGTCGGGAACTGGTCGCGCTGGATCGGACTTGCGAATATGACCACCGAACACGGCGTTGTTCGTATAAATCCCCTGACCCTGCTCCCACTGGGCAAAGCAAGGATCTGACGGTTGTCCTGGGGTGCAGTCCTGAGTGAGGGTAATATCCGAATTCATCTGCGTGATCACACCGATTTCGTAGCGGTCTTGCAGGTTCTCGCCAACTCCCGGAAGGTTAATGATTGGCTTAATGCCATGTTTACGCAGTTCATCAACAGGACCAATGCCGGAGAGCTTGAGAATCTGCGGGCTGTTAAAAGCACCAGCCGCCAAAATCACTTCGCGAGAAGCATACATTACCTTTCTTCGTTTGGGTTCTGGTCCATCGGTCGGAGCCTGCGGATCGGCGCGATAAAGATGAGCGCCCTCAAGGTACTCAACACCAATTGCCTGACGACCACGGAAAACCACGCGAGTTACTAAGGTGTTGGTTTTAACAATCAGGTTGTTTGGGAGCGCGGCAGCAGTCTCTCTAATCAGGTCACGTGGACCACGCCGCCGACCATTGCGAGTCGCTTGCGGGACGTTGTAGAATCCTTCGGTATCCCGCAAGCTACGCGCCCAAGAATTTGGATCGAGTTCCCGGCGTAAATATGCGTCAAGTAGGCTTTTGTCACCAGCCTCAATGGCAGCACTGAGTAATATCCGCTGCATATTGCTATCCTTATAGAACAGCGCGGGATCGGTAATCTCGGTTGAAAGCCAGCCATCAAATCCATGACGTGTTGGGTTGTCCGTGCTTGTTGGTCGCTCAACATAGCGACAGTCCTCAAGCCGCTCAAAGTACTTTCGCATATTATCGGCTTTCCAACTAGAATCGCCAGTATTTTCTGCGATCGCATCCCAATCACTGTTATTTGGATAAATCGTGATCATCAGATTATGCACAGTGCATCCGCCCAGCGTACCAGCTCGTGGATACAACACACCGCCTCGGTCAGCGGTGTACTTACTATTGCGGCTTTGACGCGCCTCGTCGGTGTACTGCCGGACGAAGTAGTCCCATCTCACTCTTGGATCTTCGCCAACCACCGGGCTGAATAATGGCACCTGGATGAGATCGTCGCCGTCCTCACCGCCTGCTTCTATGAGAACTACCTTATGCCCAGCATGAGCAAGATTGACCGCCAGAGGACCGCCGCCAGCACCAGAACCAACTACTATGTATTCGACAGGCTTTGACGGGTTGATGGAAATAGCTTTCCTCTGATAGGCTAATGAAGTTACTAAACCAGTAGAGAATAGAGCGGCATTTTGAAGAAAGCGACGACGGTTATAAAACTGATCGAGCATAGATTTTTCCTTATTCCTACTACCTTGTACTAGCTGTTGAGAGTAGAGTTATTAATGCTTGTCATCAAAACAGTGCAGCTGGCTTTTTATCGTTCGATCGCTGCCCACGGAGCATTAGAAAGTGGACGTGAATTTAATTGATTTATTTCGAGTTGGAACTGTGCGATCGCCACGTTGGGATCGTTGCTTCTGGTAATCGCACTTCCTACAGCTACAGCGAAAATCTGCTCAACATACGGTTTCAAGTCTTTTAAATTGCTGGGCTTGAGTCCTCCCATAGCGATGACTTGAGTAGAGGTATATTTCAGTTGTTGACAAACTTTTCCAATCAGTGCATTTGGGTTTTTTCCAGCCGCTTGTTCGCTCCAACCCGTATGACAACTGACTAAGCTCGCTCCCATATCTGCTAACTCCTGCGCTCTTTTAACTTTCCAGTCGTCATCCAGGCAAGCCATCAGATCGAAGGCAACTCGCTTCTGTTCGGTGTTTGCACCATTAATCGCTTCAGTAATCGCTTCATTTGGAGCCGCTGCCATTACCGTTACTAAATCGGTTCCAGCCGCATAGTAAAATTGACCTTCTGCAATGTAGGGAACGTCATAGCCTTTAAAGTCAGCTACGAGCATTTGATTATTGTTCAATCGCTTTCGGAATTCAGAAACGATGCTCACTCCCTCTAAAGCCGCTTGAAGCAGCGTAGGTCTGCCAATTTCATGAATAATGTCGTTATCTGGATGCTTTTCCAGAATTGTATCCAACATCGCTAGGCACTGTGACGTAGAGGTGTAATCGTAAGCGATCCAAAGATAGGGTTTCATGATATTTTTCTGATGAAGAGCAACTGATGGCAACAAAAGATGTGTATTACTCTAAATTGGCGTGCAAAGTCGAGAGTAACTGAGCATTTTTATTGAGCATTTGCGACAGAACATAGAACAAAGCATCAAAAAATAGTAGGGTTGATTGCTCAAACAAAGAACCTGCAAATTGTTGCGATCGCACATTCTCAAAATCTTGCTTGGTCGCTGCCGCTAGTTCAATTGGAAGATCGACAAGTTGACCCAACGAAGATTGCTTGTTGACCGTCACTCCTACAAGGTATGCTCCTATTGCCTTTGCTTTGGCAGCGTTCGCACACACAGTTTCAGTACTGCCCGATCCTGAGCAAGCGATGAATAAATCGGTGGATCGAATCGATGGTGTCGTCGTTTCACCCACGACGTAAACCTGGCAGCCCAAATGCATCAGTCGCATTGCCGCCATCCGCATCGCCAAGCCGCTGCGACCTTCACCGATGACAAAGATTCGCTCCACATCCATAATTTTTTGCGCCAGTTGCTCGACTGCTGAATAAGTAATAGCTTGCAGCACTCGTTGATTTTCTGCCAAAACTAATCCAATGGCTTGACTAAAAATTGCTTGCATTGCTGTATCAACGGTTAATATTCAGATTTTGTCTAATTAGCAGCCACCGTTTGATTATTCCTATTTTCATTCAGTAAATGTAACTCTAATAATCCAACATTAAAAATCTTCTTAACAAAAAGCTAAAGTAAATTTTTTCAGACAAATAGCTTGGTATTAATAATATAAATAAACAGGAATTGACAAAAAAATTTTACACTCAACTTTATCCAAGTTTGAGTAGTAAAAACGCACGAATCACATCTGTGCAAATCAACCCTAAGTGAATATACTAAGCCTATAAATTTAGCTCAACTTTGTCACTAGCTAAATGTTGGGTTTTAAACCTATCAAAATGTGAGGTCGAGAAGATGCAACTACAGCCTGACAATCCCCCGATTCAGCGCGGTGACTAGCGCTTGAGTGCGATCGCTCACATTCAATTTGCCGAAAATATTATTGGCATGGAACCTGACGGTACTCTCAACAATATTTAGAGCAGCGCTAATCTGCTGGTTATTTTTGCCCTTCGCTATCAAACGCAGCACCTCCAACTCGCGATCGCTCAATTCCTGGCTGCCCATTCGCTCGGCTAGTTTGGCTGCTATACTAGGCGGAATGTACTTTTGACCTTTATGAACGGTGCGAATCGCATCCAAAAGTTCCTTCGGTTCAGCCCCCTTGAGAATATAGCCCTTTGCACCAGCCCGCAGTCCGCGATAGACATCTTCATCGCCATCAAAGCCAGTCAACACAATTATCCGGGCGTGTTTAAACTTAGCACAGATAGCAGCGATCGCATCAGCACCTTCCATCTTCGGCATTTGCAAATCCATCAGCGCTACATCGGGCTGATGTTTGCGGAAAAGTTCTAACGCTTCTCGCCCATCGCCAGCATAGCCGATCACGGTGATATCTGGTTCACATTCGAGAAACATTGTTAAAGCTTGTCCTAGAATCGGATGATCGTCAGCAATCAGGATGCGAATGACATTTGACTGGCTCATGATCCTTTACTCTCGGTTGACTAACACTGATACTAAGTTTCTTGACGAACGCAAAGTTAAGCATAAATGAGCTTTTCTTCTATATTTTGATGGGTCTAAACAACATCAATTTATGCAGTGTGGGATAAAAATCGGAAGAATATTAGCAAATAGCTGATACAATCAACCCCAAGCGAACATTTTATCACGCTGACACGTCTGTTAGTACACGCATTGCACGTCTTGCGATCGCGAAATATTTAACAAAGACTCCGCGACTCTCTGCGCTTAATCTGCTACCTGATGCGTTTAAAAACGCGATCGTATTAATGCAAAGCTGTAATTACTCCCTTCCCGCTCGAAAAATACCTATTTAACGAACCGCCCAACGGGAGAGCCAGTCCCCCATCGTGACGGAAACCGCCAAGACGGGGGCTGGACTCACAAAGACACGAAGTACACAAAGGAAGAAGAGAAAGAAGATAGGTAATCTTGTAGC
>NZ_JBPAOH010000251.1:0-6655 GCF_050875635.1 Tolypothrix sp. VBCCA 56010 | reverse complement strand
GAAGCATAAGTACTTTTAAGATATTTAGTATCACCTAGCACCTAAAACTACGCAATGGCTGGTTAGCGATCGCCTTGAGGAGAAAACTTTTTGGTTTACTGATGGTTCTTCATTTTTTCCAACAGAACTCGACCCTGAGGGTCACGGCTACCTGCGAGTCCAAAAGCGTAGATATTTAAATCTACATGCGTCAATGCCTTACGAAGCTGCTCTGCAAGCACGTTAACATCATCAATTAGTAACAAACCAAATAGCCCTCGGCTGTAAAGATAATCATCTTCACTTTGGGGGGTATCTGCTGCCTGGATGAGCATTGATACGACTTCTGGTGAACCGATTAAGCTTAAAAGGATTAATGCTGCATCCCTGCTTACAGAGTCATATTTGGGATGGCTGAACAAGAATTGCAGAGGTGGAACCATTTCAGGAATGAGAACACCGAAAAATCCTAAAGTCAATGCAATACTAGAAGAATAATCCCCAGGTAAACCTTGTTTTAACAGGGCTTCCATCCAAGTTGTTGACGCTAGCCGACCTGTTGGTTTGGGTGCAGGTAAAAAGTAGCGAGGCTTGGAACCATCTGAAATGTAAGCCAGTTCATAAATCCAATTCAACTGGTTGATAACAAGATCAAGCCCCTTCTCTTTTCTTAAAAGTCTGCACCCCTGAGCAAGCATACTTGCATCCAAGGTATTAGATTGCAAAGCTTGCTCAATTTTTCGGATATCTGCTGGTTCTAGTTCGCTTAAGTCAGTCTGGAGATAATGCTCAATCAGAACTTGAGGTGATAAACCAGCTTCCTTTAGTGATTGGATTTCAGCCTCCCGATCAGAGATTTGTTGTTTTAGTTCTTCAATTTCATTGCGGTACTTGCGTTTTTCCCGTGGATCTGTGGCACTGCGTTGCTTCTCTTCATACTCTTTGAGCAGTTTGAAATCTTCTTTCAGTTGTTCTTCGAGGTACTCTTGCAGCTTCACTTCTCACTTCCTCCGCAACTTAATCAACAATTGCTCCCAGGCTAACTTGATGTTGAAGCCACTTCCCAACTCCAACTCGCCTTCGTAGTCAACGAGAAAAGGCACAAGGGGTAGTGTGACTTTCAGTTTGTGCTTGGCATCTAATTCGGGGGCTTTAATAATTTCAGCAACGGCAGCTTGACTGGGAGGCAAAGCAGGAACACGCTCCTCTAGCACCGCCAGCATCTGCTGCATCTGCTGTTCTGATACTTGGTTTGCTTCCAGTGCGTCCAGAAGGTTCTGTGTCAACACCAATTGATTTCGATCAAGATGCTGAGCCACTGCTATGATCGTGGCTTGCTCTGTTGCGTCATAGCGGAGCAACAAGTCTTGACGCATTTGATCGAGGTTTTCATAAATAGCCACCTGACTGCTCAGTAAAATGTTCAACTTCGCATCCATTTGCTGCAATTGATTTCCCATCTCCTGCATCCGATCCGAGGGTTGACCTGTCAGTTCCTGTTTTAGTTCGTTATATTCCTGTCGATAGTTAGAAACGGATTCTTTCTGTCGCTCGATATCACGACGATATCTAGCTTTGTAGCGAGGATCTCTCTCTTCGCGCAATGCCTCCTCAAATTCCTTGAGAAGTTCTTGTTCTTGGGCAATATGATCTTCTAAATCTTGCAGTCTCTGGTGAAAGCCTGGAGAAAGCATCGGGTGAATTTCCTACTTGCTAAATGGTGGGGATGGGGTTCACAATGAAGATCGAGCTACGATCAAACTTAACTGAAGTTTCGTTTTCTGCTGTTTCTAGTGGGAATAGGTTTAATTACATCTGATAGCGGCATCTAGTGCTGAGAGCCTCTTCTCAAGCTCAACTATCTTCTGGCTTAACGGTATATCTTCCTTTTCAAGGATTAAGTGGAGTAAGTTTCTTGGTTGCTTCGCCAGCACTGGACTCCAGAAATTTGGTGAATGCTAGAGCAGCGATCGCACCAACAGTTAAAATAGTGGGTTTTGACATAGATAGTGTCAGTAACAATACTTAGACTCTTCTTTTATCGCACAATTTCATTCAGAAGACAACATACAGCCCAAGTCAATTTGTAAGCAGACACATCAAGAATGTAGGGAAGTTATTCCAACGGTATGTTCGGCATATTTTCTTATTTTTTAGTAATTTATGTCAAAAACTATAATATACCTGCTATAGTAGCAATAGCAGTCCTACTTTGATTTCTGAAAAACGAACTGCAGAGGATATAGAGGAAGAGAAAGTAGAGAACTTCATAAATGATTTAGGATCTCTAAGGTTGTGTGTTTGCCTCCAGCAAAAGAAATCACACATCAAAAGAAAGTTTCTGACCAACAGACAATTTTTCCTCAAGAGTCAAATGATTGCACGCTTAGTATGCGACTATGAAGCGCGACAAGCAGCCGCAGGACAAAAGAAGTCTGTTAAATCCGCAGCTTTACCTCTACCACTTTCCCTTCATCGACAACGGCGCAAATAATGCACTCCCGCAACAGACGTTTTTTGTCCACAGGATTCTGTATCTCTTTCCAAAAATCCTGGTTGCGGAATGCAGCTATAATCCGTTCCCGGCTGATCAGCAGCGCTTTGCTGGTTCTTTCCCCACTATCAAGCAACTCCATAATTTGCAAACGCAACCCCTCTTTGGCAGTCTCAATCGCGGGGTTGTTTCTCGGAATAGATTCAAGCGCTTGAAGTTGCGATCGCGTCAAGTGACCTTTTGCTGGCATAGTCGTATATACACGGGTTTATCCAATTGTCATTTTATGCATATTAGATGTGGAATAGCTTATATCCCCGAAGTTGGGTTGCCGATCGCCGTGTTGTATCCGCAAAAACGCTATCTCTGGGCTAAAGTTCGCGTGTTTGTTGAGTTCATGACAGAATTAACCGCTGCACTAAAACGAGCTGATGTTGTGGACTGAGAACTATCGCGCTTCAATCACTTATATCGCTTGGTAATCAACACACGGTTACCTACGACCGAAGCAGGAACAACGATTTAGCCAAAACGTTAACCTAATGGCTCAAAGTATTAATTTGTTGTGTTTGTAAACGGCATCACTAACCTTGCGTGTTTTTCGTAGAGTCGATGGGTCAGAAGTTGGTATTTGAGGTGCGCTTACTCTATGGTTGTCCCTCAATATATTTACGCAGTTTCTTCTTGCTCATCAAAAAGATGATGGGTGAGCAAAGTAGGTTCTGAATTTGAAATTAACTCACCTAAAAATGTATAAGGCAAAATAAAAAGTCGAAGTTTATGTCTGCACTTGGAGAATGTCCGAAAAAGAAATGTTTTTCGGATGGGTAAATAAATTGTTAAGATTTTTCCCCTAGACTGTCCGAAAAACTATGTCGGATTGATATCATGTACGAAAACACTAAGATGATGTTTTCCGGACAGTTTTCGATTATTATATTAGAGGAATGCAGACATGCTTATTGGATATATGCGCGTCTCTACAGACAATGACAGGCAGACAACGAATCTGCAACGCGATGCCCTCCTGACGGCAGGAGTTGACCAAAGGCAGTTGTTTGAAGATAAAATGAGCGGTGGGCGAGATGACCGACCCGGATTGAAGAAGGCTCTAGATTATGTGCAAAGGGGGGATTGCCTAGTCGTCTGGAAACTTGACCGACTGGGGCGTTCAGTACCACATCTCCTTGAAATTGTCAATCAACTAAGGTCAAGCGGTGTTGCCTTCCGCTCCCTTACAGAACAAATTGATACTACAACTGCACATGGGGAATTTCTGTTTACGCTGTTTGGTGCGTTGGCTCAGTACGAAAGAGCTTTAGCCCGTGAGCGAATCATGGCTGGGCTTGAAGCAGCTAAACGACGCGGGAAGAAGGGGGGGAGACCACAGGCAATTAATGATGAAAAGTTGGAGGCTATTGTCCAAGCACTGTCAGGTGGACAAAGTAAAGCGGTTGTCTGCCGGAACTTTGGGGTGAAGCGCTCAACGCTCTACGATGCTCTTGTTCGCTATCAAATCAACCAAGAAAAGTCAGGCAAATGATAATAGAAACCGAGACCAGGGCGGATTGTGGTTGCCGCCATCAATGGCGAATTCACCCTTAAACGCTTGTCGCGGTTGCGGGGAAAACTGTGGTTGATGCCGGAAAATGCTGATTACCAACCGATTGAAATTACCGATGACTTGGAAGTGGTCGCGGTGGGTGTGGTGGTAAGCGTCCTCCGCCAACTATAGTTATGTTCGCGCTGGTCGATTGCAACAGCTTCTACGCAAGTTGTGAGCAGGCGTTTAACCCGGCTTTGCAGGGAAAACCTGTGGTCGTGCTGTCGAATAACGATGGCTGTGTGATTGCGCGATCGCCTGAAGCAAAAGCCCTCGGTATCGGAATGGCTGAACCATACTTTAAGGTGAAACCCTTCTGTGACAAGCACAAGGTCGCGGTGTTTTCCTCAAATTACGAACTTTACGGCGATATGTCTGGGCAGAAGATGAACGTCAATTCGACTTGTTCACCCCTGCGCCTGATGTGCGGCGAGAAAAGCTGATGGCGGCGATGGACAAGCTCAATCGCAAAGAAGGACGGCATCAGGTGTTTTTCGGCACTGTGGGGCTAAAGCAGGATTGGCAAATGCGGTGTGACAGGCGATCGCCAAGATATACTACTCGTTGGGGGGAGTTGCATGTCTGTCGTTAAACAACGGGGAGTAATGAGAATGAGGTGAATCATCCAAAATGTTGTTATAAACCTCGTCTAGGTTGAGACCCGTAGTTTTTCCTCCTCAGGTTTGAGATGAGTTGTAACCCACACTCCTATCCGCCACTGTATTGGGACAGGCGTTAATTCGTTGTTCAAATGCCGAAACCTGTTCAATCAGGTCAGACTGAGCGAGATAGCAAGTATGATAGGTAACATCGGAACGTAACCACTGCCACAGATGTTCTACAGGCATAAAGTCCGGGCTATAGCTTGGTAATGGCTCTACCTTCATATCGAGTGCTGCCGCCGCGTCTAGTACAATCTGTGAGCGATGATAGGGAGCCCCATTCCAAATCAAAGTCGTGGGGTCATTTGGGAATTCGGTTTTCGATCTTTTTGAGGACATCAATGGTATTAAGACCATTGGCGGTGTCCCAAGGGAAAATTCTCACCTCACCCAAATTATAGATGTAGACCCCATAAAAAGAGACCTTGGTTCTTCCTGGGGAACTTGAACTCACCCAAAACCGCTCGCCTTTAATCGACCATCCGTAACCTTCATCAGTATCGAGGTGAATATGAGCCTCGTCGATGTAAATCAGTAGGTGTCCGTGTTGGAGGGCATGGTCAAGTAAACCCTTGAGTGTTTCAAGAAACTCGGCACGTTTGTGAGGATTTGCCTTGTTGAGTAGCTTCCGGGCTTTTCTCCAAGACAATCCCAGTTGCTTGAGGGTCTTGCCAACGGTGTCGCGACAGCAATCGATATTAAATTGAGCTTTGATCCACGAGACTAAAAGTTTTAAAGTCCAACGGGGTTGAGGTTGCTCTTGACGCTGTTGGGGAGGGGTTGCTGCTAATTTCAAGGCATCACGGATCTGCCGAGATAATGCCTGTTCTATCTCTAAAGATAAACGGGAGGATGCCCACCACTATGTTGGTAAACTAGTGTTTCTGAACCTGCTTCATTGTAACGATGCACCCATTCCATTACTGTTTGTGGGTTACGTCCTGTTTCCCGACCCACTTGAGTCGCATTTTTGCCACTACTAATCTCGTAGAGTGCCATAAACCGCTCACGACTACGGGGATGCGTTGCTCTTAATGCCTTTTCTCTCAACGCTTCCGCACTTTCACCCCAACGGCTCAAGTCAACGTTTAACATCCTTGTACAAACCTAAATCACCACTCCTAAAACTTAGGATAGCCCCATGCGTGACAAAACTCCAGCTTTCAAGGTAGACGAGGTTTACACTTCTCAACAAGATAACCGAAGTGTATATTTTTGGGTCTAAACTATCATTAACTATCTCTAACCCTGATGACTACGTTTTTATGACAATAGCAAAGCTGTCTCTCAAAGCTTTGCACAGACTGGCTTGTAAATTTTCGGACAGGTCTATTACTAGGTAAAACGTTGTGAATAGGGAAAAATTATTGATAAATTTAGAGTATCACGAGCAATCGGTACTTTTAAAGCAATCGATAAACATGGACTTAGGTAAATTTTTTGAGGCCTGTAATCCTAGTAAAATTATAGACATGGGGAATGCTGAGGAGCGCAAATACTATATTAATTTTGCTCCTGTGCGAGGTAGGGAAGTTATTAAGGTACTAAAGCGCACCATAACCCATGTATCGCCCAACAATCCAACCTGCCAGTTATTTACTGGACATATTGGCTGTGGTAAGTCTACCGAGTTGTTAAGGCTGAAAGCTGAATTGCAGCAGGAAGGTTATCATGTAGTTTACTTTCAGGCAACAGAGGATTTGGAATTAGCAGATGTTGACATCACTGACATTTTACTAGCAATCGCACATCAGGTTAGTAAGAGCTTGGAGACGAGTAAAATTACTCTGCCAACCTCTGGTTTTAGAGGTTTCCTAAAAGAAATTGGAGAATTTTTACAAACACCAGTAGAAATAGAACAATTCAAATTTTCCTTACCAATTGGAGAGATTACAGCGAAAACCAAAAATAGCCAAC
>NZ_JBPAOH010000250.1:0-6668 GCF_050875635.1 Tolypothrix sp. VBCCA 56010 | reverse complement strand
CCGTATTCTCAATACTGTCTTCACTACTTGTGGCTCTTATACCAATTCTCTATGAAGTTGCACTTAATAAAGCGGAGGTGATGTAATCCCATCCACAAATCGAAGCGATCGCTTCGGGAGAGATGGAATCTGTGAACATGTTTGAGCTTGTGGCGCAACTCATCTAAATTTGTGCAGTGTTAGAGCGGACAGTTCATACGCGTTGGTGTTCCCATAAGCGTTCAATGGGGTTAAGCTCAGGACTGTTGGCAGGCTGAAAAATTGGAATGATATTATCAGGCCATTTTAAGTCCAAAGATTTGTGAAAATGACAAAAGTCCATTTGTACCAAATTCAAGGCATCGGGGTAGGCCTTTGAAAAAAGGTCTAAAAAATCTTGGAAACACGTACCATCAAGGTGAGAAAACTCCCAAAAAAAGCAATTCGACAGTTGCTGGTTCGACGACACCATACAGGTAAAAGTTTTTCCGTTGCCAGCTAACAATGCCTACAGGCTTAACTACGAGTGAGGGTAATTGTACGACCAGTAAGGGTTTTGAGTCCTAAACGACTTTCGTCTTGACCGGAGGCGCAGCGTCTCCGGCTCCGCACCAATAACGTACTTGTTTATCCGTCCCCAAATAACGCAATAATACTTGGAAAATTTGCTGGAAGTTTTTTTTAAATGCGTCTTGGACTTCAGGCAAAGCCTTTGCACTGCTCTTACGTGGTACTTTCAATTTGGCATTATCTTGTGTGCACAATGAGCGTGTACCGTCTTGTACGCAACTACAACGAAACGCACTCTTGACTCAGCCAAAGAGTGAATTTGGCTGTAACTCCTGAATCCTTGAGGTTGACCCAAACGTTCATGTAGTTGACTGATTACAGTTTCTGAAATTAAACCTGACTTGCCTGGGGCTGTTTTAACTTCGAGTAACGCATCAATCCCACCTTGCTTGTACCGTTTCAACCATCGGTACACTGTTGATTCGTCTCGTCCAAGACTAAAGCGATAGTTCCTGTCTTGTCGCGATCGCTTTGGTCTTAATCCAATACAGCATCTGCAACCGTTCCTTTGTTGTCGCTGTCAGCGCATGGCGCAATCGATGTTGTAGTTCTTCACGGCTCTCACATACCTCGACTCGAAAGTTATTTCCCATAAAAGAGCTTGCGAAAGTTTCTGATTCTAATAATTTAGTGCATCTTCATGGAGAATTGGTATTACTAGAATCTCAAACAAAGTTTGCTGGTCGCAAAAAGCTTGCGTTTGAATTGAAATATGTTCATTTAAGCACAGTCAGAACAACGCCTGTGTGTTTGGAGAATCTGTGAGGGCTAATTGTTTTAATGAAGTCAACGGTAATTCTTTGGGAATTACATCTTTTATAATTTAATTTTGGGAAACCCTTCTCGGTTATATAAATTTTAATTATAATTAAATGACTTTTTACAACTTGATTATACGTAGACTGAGCTTCGCGATCGCCATTGAGGAAAACTTTGCGATTTACTGAAATTCGTTTTTGCAACTTGAATACTACACGTTCTAACTTTCTTAAATTTGTATCCTTCCATTCCACCATCGGTTCTGGTCGCAGCAGGTGCTTTGACTGTTGCCCTGTATTAGACATATATATTGCTACTTACAACTTTATTTTCCAAATCCGAAGTGAGTCTGTCAGCATATCTCTGCCATTACAGCAGAGCGTTGGCTTCTGACCAATCCCTCCCCCTTAATACATACGCTCCGCGCACCTACTCAGTATCGACCGACTGAGAGTATTAAAGGGGTTACTTCGTTCCTGACAACCATTGGTTATAACATGACGAGTGATGCTATCCACCGGGTTTATGGGAAGTGCTTATTGGTCGGGCACGAAACCGCCAACTCCATATCCTTTGCCTTTTTGGCTCCAGCCTCAACAGTTTTCAGGCATTGCCTTAAATCCTGCTTTCCCTTTCGGGTTAGCCTTTAGGCTGGTTCATAATGACTATGGTTCAAGCGCATCTTCAAGGGCGTTGCCTTTACTCATGGGTTCGAGCTCGACCGGGTTTCCTTTCTTTGGCTTCCAGATACCGCCATGATTCCCCGTTACAATGGTCACTTGAGGATCGCACTCACTCTTGGGGTGGCTGTACGCGCTGCACCTGCGGTCAGGGACTTCTCAAAATAATTTGAGTCACCCTCATGGTTGTCAAGTTCGTGGCTAGGTTAGGATTACTCCTTTCTTTTTCTTGCGGTCATCCCTGAATATTTCTATTCATTTCGACCAACGAATCACAGCCGTGTATGCGCGACCGGGGAGTGTCAAATATATCTAGATTGGCTTTTGTGGCTAGACAAGAATAACAATTGATGAAAAGCATTAACGCTTTTGCGATCGCCTTAAAATAAAAATAAGCTGGTAATTGGGAGGACATAAGTGTGAGCGCTCAGGTACACTGGCAGCAAAGAGTTGGTAATCAAAGAGACTGGGTTTGGCGGGGTAGGCAAATCCGCTACACGTATATTCGCCCTACCGAAAATAACCACTCAGACACACCTTTAATTTTGCTGCATGGATTTGGCGCTTCAATTGGTCATTGGCGACACAATTTAGAAGTATTAGGCTCGCGCCATACAGTATATGCTTTAGATATGCTGGGTTTTGGCGCTTCGGAAAAAGCACCTGTGAATTACAGCGTCGAACTATGGGCAGAGCAAGTTTACGATTTTTGGAAAGCATTTATCCGCCAACCAGTGGTATTAATCGGTAATTCCAATGGTTCGCTGATTTCGTTAGCGATCGCTGCCGCTCATTCGGAAATGGTGCAAGGAATCGTTATGATGAGTTTGCCCGATCCGTCATTAGAGCAAGAAGCGATCCCGGCTTTCCTCAGACCGATAGTCATGACAATCAAGAAGCTTGTCGCTTCCCCGTTAATCCTCAAACCGATATTTCACTTTGTCCGGCGGCCTGGTATTTTGCGTCGTTGGGCAAGTATAGCTTATGCTAACCCAGAAGCGATTACCGATGAATTAATAGAAATTTTAGCAGATCCGCCTCAAGACCGGGGTTCTGCGCGTGCTTTTAGTGCTTTATTTAAAGCAGCGATCGCAGTTAACTTTAGTCCTAGTGTCAAGACATTATTACCAAGCTTAACAATTCCCATGCTGTTAATTTGGGGACAAAAAGATAAATTTGTTCCCCCAGTACTTGCGAATCGATTTACTCAGTACAACGATAAATTGCAACTGTTAAACCTAGAAGATGTAGGTCATTGTCCCCATGACGAATGTCCAGAACGAGTCAACCAAGCTATTTTAGATTGGATTGAGACATGTAGTGAGCACTCTTCGTGCTCTTAAAGCAGAGGACTAAAGTCCTCACTACGAGTTCCTAACCAATTGTCACTTGAGTAGTATCAACACCTGTAGCACCACTAACTGATCGCGCTACAGAAACCATTTTGTTTAAAATATCTTGGCTGGGAACTTTGCCTTTTAACACTACAGTTCCGCTAGTTTGAGCAACCCAGAGTGTATCAACATCATCGAGTTGGGCATCTTGATCGAACGCTAAAGCAACCCGCTTTGCCAAACCACTTTGATCGTACTCTCCATTCAACCCGACGCGCTCTGGGGGAATAGATTGAGTAGCAGCAGGAGCAGCAGTACTAACAGCTTGTGGTACTGGCTGCGGCTCAGGATTCACTTCTGCATTTTGGGGTTTTTCCATGCCAAAAAGTCTTTTTAACCAACCCATAAACGCTTTTCTCCTATTAAAAATTCATGACAACTTGAGTATAAAAGCTGTCATCTAAAATCGACATCTACCTATGAAAGGAGAATAATCTAGTTTGCGGTATGATTTCCGCACAACTTCCAAAAAAGAACTGTAAAAAATACATGTCTTTGGTTTATAATGAAAGATTAGACGAAAAATTTAGTATTTACGTATAACGTAGATAGAAGATGATGTCTGCGTTACAAAAATGTCGCCCTAGCCAAAACAGCCGCGAAGATGAAACACACTCTTTCTGTTCTTGTAGAAGATGAAGCGGGAGTTCTTTCCCGAATTTCTAGTTTATTTGCCCGTCGCGGTTTTAATATTGAAAGCCTTGCCGTAGGTCCTGCCGAGCTTCTAGGAGTCTCGCGGATTACAATGGTTGTACCAGGTGACGATCGCGTAATCGAGCAACTCACCAAGCAACTATACAAGTTAGTGAATGTCCTCAAGGTGCAGGATATTACCGAGACTCCTTGTGTAGAGCGAGAATTGATGCTGTTAAAGGTAAATGCCACTAGCAGCAACCGTGGAGAAATTATCGAATTATCTCAGATTTTTCGCTCGCGAGTCGTAGATGTGGCAGAAGATTCCCTGACTTTGGAAGTTGTGGGCGATCCAGGTAAAATGGTAGCGATCGTGCAGGTGTTGCAAAAATTTGGTTTAAAGGAAATAGCCAGAACAGGCAAAATTGCTTTAATTCGTGAGTCAGGTGTCAATACCGAATTGCTCAAGTCTTTGGAAGCAAAAGTTTAGTCAGGTAAAATCAGAAATTACTTTTATAGGCGAAAAGGGGAAAGGGTTTTCCAAGAGGGGATGCATGTTAAAGGGGAGGCGGTGCGGTCTTGGGGTTTCACGCCACTCCCTTTGACTGTCGGGAAACCCGCCTACGGGGGTGGCTCCCCAAGTGCAGCATCCGCTTATGATTGGGGCGGGACAAGAGGGGATGCATGTTAAAGGGGAAGGAGGAAAGGGATGGAGTTATTGAAAATTAGTACAAATGTTCAAAACAACTCTTCCAATACGTGCTGCGCGGAGCGCTTTCCCTTTCCCCAAAAAAAGAGGGGTAAAGGGGAGGCAGTGCGGTGAGACCAGCCCCCTTTTGGAGCGGTAAGCGAGCGATCGATGGGAGACTGGCTCTCTTCGTTGGGTCTTGGGGATCACCTGCACAGTCGGAGGCAGTACGCTTCAAAGGGGTTTCACGCCACTCCCTTTGACTGTCGGGAAACCCTGACTGTGGGGGTGGCGACCCAAGTAGAGCACCTGCCGTCATCTGCCGTGAAAGGAAAAAACGGGTGCATGGGCATCCTTGATTTAAAATTAGTACGAATGTTTAAAACTACTTCAACATTTTTCCTTTACCCAAAACCCTTTTCCCGGCACGAAGTGCCCTTTCCCTTTCAAGAACTCTTTTTCATCATTAGTGCTGCCTGATAATTATTGCTAATAAATCAATTGATCGGACTTGAATGCGTGAATGCGTGAATTTTTGATTAATCAGGTGTGATTTCCGTATTTTGCGATCGCCTAAATCAAAACCTTGCCCTTATTATCTACGGAGAATCCCCAGTAGAACGAATACGTCCGCTTCTGGCAGCATTTGACCCAAATACCCGCCCACGCCGACCGAGCGCCAAGTCCCCACTCATTGCTGCTCTAATTATGATCCGCGCGAAGCGCTTCACATTCATCCCCGATTACCAAAATAATTACGACTACAGACCTAACAGTTAATCGTGATAGCACATCGAATGCCCTCGTCCGATTTTGGCTTGTACTTTAGTTCAGCTTTCAGTTCTTTAATTTCCGCAAGAAGCCGATTAGATTTATGGTCGATTTTCTCATCACCCTTCGTGTATCAAATAATCCACCTGCTCAAAGCGCGAGGCATAAATTGCCATATGCACCCCAAAGTTGAGTTCGTTTGAAGCAATTCGATTATTCAGCGACTGTTTTAAGTCCTCAATCGCATGCCTGGCATTGCAGGTGCGATTTGTTGAGTGGGGAATCACGGTAATCAGTCCGGCGCGACCTGAAATGGTCGTTTAGTAAGCGGAGGCTTCTCCGCCAAGGGATTCACACCCCTTGCCCTCACGTAAAAGACTCATTCGAGTCCGGTCACGACCTAGTAGGTAACGAAAAAGTCGGAATGCAGACCACGAAAGTATCTTCGACTACCAGCCTAAAGGTGGTCAAGAGCAAGAGGAAGTTTTTCAATGGTGAACAAACGTAAACTGTTTATAAAACTGCGTGATGTACCATCATAGCCAAATAAGGCTGATAGGCTTTACCCAAAAGGGACGTGGATGGATTAGTGACTCGGACTTTCATTAATCGTGTGAACAAATTTCCACCGCAGAAAAGACAGCACCTAAAGAAAACAAGAAAACTGAACGACACAACAGGGTAAACCCCACAAAGTCTAGGAAAGGTCGAATATTCCTAGTAAGTCTGAGGCAACAAAGACCGAAATCTCTGGAGGGTAGAGGATGGAAGAAAAAGCGAATGCTGGTTTGTAACGAACCAGATAGGGGTTGAAACATCACCCTTGAACGAATGTTAGCAGACTTCTTCTGGGTCTTATACGAAGGAAACCGAACAAAGGAATCTAATCTAAGGACAAGTTAGATGATGTCAGAAATGACAACAAACGGACTAAAGAAACAGCTAGTGAACTGGAACCATATTAATTGGAGAAAAATCAATAAAGCTGTTAGAAACCTACGTCAAAGAATATGAGCGTGCGAGAAAGCGTGGGTTTCTTTGGCAAGTTAAGAAACCTGCAAAAGTTGATGCAAAGAAGCTACGCAAATTTACTAACCCAAGTTGCTAGTTATGCTTTAGAGGGTTCGCAGGCATAACATTAAAGCAATAAAATCCCCTCCAGAGTCAAAATCGGAGGGGTTTATGTTAAATGAA
>NZ_JBPAOH010000249.1:0-6704 GCF_050875635.1 Tolypothrix sp. VBCCA 56010 | reverse complement strand
GCAAGGGGAAACCCTAGAATATCGGGAGCCGAGTGCGGTGAAAGTCGCACGCTCGGATCTAACAGAGAGGTGCGCGGGATAATACCCGCCATCGACTCTACCAAGACTAGGACTTACGCACTCCTTCATGGAATAACGAACCGCGTTCGGCTTTGCCGTTGCCGCAGGCTAGGCACGAAGGACACGTTCGCCCTTGGCGTCTCCGAAGGAGAAGAAATAGGAGTTTGAGAGATATTTTGCGTAAGTCCTAAAGACGTTATATGGAGACTGTGTTTAACGCATTAATTGTATCTTCCCAAAGTCAATTCATACTATAACTTTTTAAGGCTTTATACTGAAGCGTAAAGTATTTTTTTGTTTGCAAAATGAAAAACAGCTTTTATTGAATAAGTAAAACATAATACTTTAAATTAATTAAATTTATTAAGTTTTAGTCACGATTGTGCTTAAAAGCGTCGTCAAGTTTTTGTTTGCGATCGCCTAAATCTTCGCCTGCGAAGTACCCGAAGGTTGATAACTAACAACTTGGGTTACTAGACTGAAGATATATAGATAAAAATCGCCGTCATTTACTCGCGACTCACACAAAACCATGAGTGCAAACGCCACTATTTCTCAGAATCCCTTACTCAAAGGCTACGGCTTACCTCCTTTTGCAAACATTTCCCCAGAACAGGTAGTCCCAGCCTTTAAACAACTGCTGGCAGAATTAGACACAGAACTTGGCAGCTTAGAAACTAAGGTACAACCTACTTGGAGCGGTTTAGTAGAACCTTTAGAACATTTAACAGAACGCCTAAATTGGAGTTGGGGCATAGTCAACCATTTAATGGGCGTAAAAAATAGCCCGGAACTGCGCGAAGCTTATGAAACTGTTCAGCCAGATGTGGTGCAGTTTGTCAACAAACTCGGTCAAAGTCAAGTTATCTACAATGCTTTTAAAACACTGCGGCAAAGTGATACTTGGGCAACTTTAGATTCTGCTCAACAACGTATCATCGAAGCTTCGATTCGAGATGCAGAACTTTCCGGTGTCGGGTTGCAAGGTGAAGCCAAAGAGCGTTTCAACGCCATTCAAATGGAGTTAGCGGAACTTTCTACTAAGTTTTCTAACCATGTACTCGATGCTACCAAAGCCTTCAGTTTGACTTTGACAACTAAAGCAGAAATTGACGGCTTACCCCCCAGTTTACTAAGTCTTGCCGCACAAGCTGCACGCTCTGAAGGTGCAGAAAACGCCACACCCGAAAACGGACCTTGGCGCATCACTTTGGACTTTCCCAGTTATGGTCCTTTCATGCAGCACAGCACCCGCCGCGATTTGCGAGAACAGCTTTACAAAGCTTTTATCACTCGCGCTTCTTTTGGGGAGTTGGATAATAACCCGTTAATTGAACGCATTTTAGAGTTGCGTCAAGAACTAGCAAATTTACTCGGCTTTAAAACTTTTGCTGAGTTGAGTTTAGCCAGTAAAATGGCTCCGAATGTTGAAGCCGCAGAAGCGCTTTTAGAAGAATTACGTCGTGCTAGTTACGATGCTGCTGTGAAAGACTTAGAAGAACTCAAAGCTTTTGCAGCAAAAAAGGGTGCAGCAGAAGCAAATGATTTGAAGCATTGGGATATCAGCTTTTGGGCTGAACGTCAACGAGAAGAAAAATTTGCTTTCACGGCTGAAGAGTTGCGTCCTTACTTTCCCCTTCCCCAAGTGTTAGATGGTTTATTTGGGTTGGTGAAACGGCTGTTTGGCGTAACTGTCACTCCTGCCGATGGACAAGCTCCAGTATGGCATGAAGATGTACGTTATTTCCAAATTGCTGATGAAACGGGTAATGCGATCGCTTACTTCTATTTAGATGC
Organism: Tolypothrix sp. VBCCA 56010; assembly: GCF_050875635.1. Lineage (NCBI taxonomy): Bacteria > Bacillati > Cyanobacteriota > Cyanophyceae > Nostocales > Tolypothrichaceae > Tolypothrix > Tolypothrix sp. VBCCA 56010. The sequence goes on along the minus strand of NZ_JBPAOH010000249.1, from coordinate 4,847 downwards.
TTACAGCCGTCCCGCAGAAAAGCGCGGCGGTGCTTGGATGGATACCTGCATCAATCGTGGGAAAATTAGAAAAAATGGAGCGATCGCCACTCGTTTACCTGTAGCGTATTTGGTATGCAATCAAACTCCCCCTGTCGATGGCAAGCCGAGTTTGATGACTTTTAATGAAGTGGAAACTTTGTTTCACGAGTTCGGTCATGGTTTGCACCACATGCTGACTAAGGTAGATTACAGCAGTGCAGCAGGCATCAATAATGTAGAATGGGATGCCGTGGAATTACCTAGCCAGTTTATGGAAAACTGGTGCTATGAAAGACCAACTTTGTTTGGGATGGCAAAGCATTACGAAACTGGCGAGACGCTACCAGAACATTATTATCAAAAGCTGCTGGCAGCAAAGAATTACATGAGTGGTAGTGGTATGCTCAGACAACTGCACTTTAGCATGTTGGATTTGGAATTGCACTACCGCTATCGTCCAGGTGGGAATGAAAGTGCTAAGGATGTACGCGATCGCCTAGCCAAAACCACAACCGTTTTACCACCACTCCCCGAAGATGCCTTTTTATGCGCTTTTGGACACATCTTTGCTGGTGGATATGCGGCTGGTTATTACAGCTATAAATGGGCTGAAGTCCTCAGTGCTGACGCTTTTGCCGCTTTTGAAGAAGCTGGCATCGAAGATGAGCAAGTAATCAAAGTTACTGGCAAACGCTACCGCGATACAGTGTTAGCGCTTGGTGGTAGCAAACATCCGATGGAGGTGTTTAAATCCTTTCGAGGACGCGAACCGAGTACAGCAGCCTTACTTAAGCATAATGGTTTAGCGGCTGCTGCTTAATTTTCTAGCCCACCTAGGTGGGCTTCCCTTCGGGACGCTGCGCGAACGTTCGTATATCCCCACTGCCGTTTTTGGGTGAGGGCGAACAAAACGCAACATTAATTAATATTAACGTTTTGATTAACAACAAAGCGGCTGCTAAATTTTTGCTCATTATAAAACACTATAGCGGTGAGACCAGCCCCCCCCCAAAGGCGGTAAGCGAGCGTTAGATGGGGGACTGGCTCTCTTCGTTGGGTTCTCACTTGCGTCAAATACCCAAACGCAGCTCCAAAGGACAATTCATGAATTGTCCTTTGAGTGTGTATCGTTGTGTATTGCATCCAACACCAAAACCGATATAATTCATATCATGTTTGGCAAATCATACATATTGTAGAGACGTTCGGTTCGGAACGTCTCTAGGACAATTACGACGTTTTTATTATTAATTCAACGGATAAAATATTATTCATTATTTATCGTTTTTCTTTGCAATACTTAACCGTTATTTAATTAAGAATAATTAACATAGATTAAAACTAATAAAAATAATTATAAATAGTTAACTTGAGAGTGCAAAATTGGAAGTATGCTTAATCCTTAGGAGCCTAGTTGATAATTTAAGTAACTGGGTGCAAATAAATATAACTTATCGATAGCTCTTTGTCATATATTTAAAAGCCAATGACAAAAGTTTATTTGTACCGATTTACTTGCTAGGTTGTTGAGCAAAGCGGTGAAAACCATAGCAAACTTAACAACAAAAGGTAACATGATCCAAAAAATTTTGCTAGCTGTCTCTGGATTGGGGCACGCTGAAGAAATGTTAAAAACTTTAACACAATTGCCATCCATCCAAAAGGCAAAAGTTACAGTTTTGCACGTTGTACCTGGAAAAACTACCACTGAAGCAATGACAACTAAGTGGGAAGAAGGTGGTAGAATATTAGCTAATGCGATTCAAACCTTAAACTTAGATCCTAGCCAGATTTCTTCAATTTTGCGGCAAGGAGATCCCAAAGATGTAGTTTGTCAAGTCGCCGATGAAATCGACGCTGATTTGATAATTATGGGTTCACGCGGATTGAAGCGACTGCAATCGATTTTATCAAACTCAGTTAGTCAGTACGTTTTTCAATTATCTTCTCGCCCGATGTTGCTGGTAAAAGATGACATTTATGTCAAAAATATTAAGCGCATTATGGTGGCAATGGATAAATCTGATGCCGCAAAACACTGCTTGAAATTGGCGATATTCTTATTGCAAGGTATTCCTGGCGGTCAGTTAATTCTTGCTAATATTGATACAGATTTACGCGGTAAATCATCGCAAATAACCGAAGTTAGTTCTGAAAAAAATCCAGTTTTTGCAGCGGCAGTTGCAGAAGCCCAAAGATATGCTGTACCTGCTCGTTGTTATACTAGCAGTGGTAAACCAGGTGAAGAAATTTGTCGTTTGGCAGAAGAGTTGAACGTAGACTTATTATTACTCGGTTCGCCCGATCGCCGTCCTTCAATTGCCAAGAGTTTTGTAGATATAGACAGACTAGTAGGCGCTTCTTTATCTGACTACGTTCGCGTTAATGCTACTTGTCCGGTATTGCTAGCCAGAACCGAAGCTTAAGCATCAATAGAAACCCCCACACTACAAGTGCAGGGGTTCTTTATTTTATACCGAAAGTCTTAACTATTTTTCTTTTCCACCTTCGCGGCTGGCAGTTTGGATGTAAAGAATGAGTAAAAATACAGCGGGAACTAGTACGAACAAAATGCTCGCTATGAACCCTAACTCATTAACTTGCATGGCAAAATAGCCTCTCTTTGATTTCCGGTCAACAACTTTAGGATAGCATTATACACGTCCGAGTCAGCCCAAATTTTTACTTACGTTCATTAGTCACGCCCATGAACCGAAACTTCAAGGCTTTGTGACTACGCTGACTGCACCGTTTACCACAGTTTGACAAGCAAGGCGATAACTTTCCGGCTTTTTCTTCAATATCCGTTTTTCGGTATCGGTGCGCTGCGAAAGATTTTCCATTCCTTCAACAATCTCAACAATACAAGTGCCGCAATTACCACCACCGCCACAATTCGTCATTTTGCCAATAAATTTATAGATGTCAATGTTGTTTTGCATCGCTTTAAGGCGCAAATTAGCACCATTTGCTGCTATTACTTCTTTATTTTCTTTAACGAATTTGATGTTACCCATTGTTTAGTGACTTTCAAGGCTGAATGTTGATTTAGCTTGATTGGTGTATCTTACTCATTATATAGAAATATTACAAAACATTAAGAAATATAAAGTTAATAAAAGATGGTTATCCAAAAAATAAGACAGGCATGTTGCCTGTCCCGTAAAATTTAACGATGGTTGTGGCTTTACCACCAAAGCCAAATATTTAGCTTACCTAAAACCCACGGCTGCTTGCCAAACGAAAGCTAGCAACAAAAAGAAAACGGGAATGACTGGTAGAACATCTACCAATGGGTCGAAAATTTGGTAAGCTTCCGGCAATTTTGCTAATAATAGTGCAGCTTCCATGTTCGTTTAAATCCACCTATCCAACACAGCTTTCATAATTGAGAAATATCTTAACACGCATTGGTTCAGTTGTTAATTGTTAGTCGATGGGCATTGGGCATTGGGCATGGGGCATTTTTTCCCCTTGTCCACGGACACGTTCCTTAACGGGGGGAACCCCCGCACTCGCTGTGTCCTCCCCTTGTCTTCCTTGTCCCCTTGTCTCCCCCTCTCCCCATCACCCCATTTCCCCAGGAGTAAGCCAGTGAGCAAATTCTGTGGCGAAGCGATCGCCTAAAATAGCCTCTCTTATCTTTTGGGTAAAGCGTATCAGTTCGCTGATGTTGTGAATACTCAACAAAGTGTAAGCCAAAATTTCTTGCGATCGCACTAAATGAGATATGTACGCACGGGTAAAGTTTTGGCAAGTGTAACAAGCACAAGTTTCATCTAATGGCGTAAAATCTTCACGAAATTTAGCATTTTTCAAATTCCAGCGATCGCCCAGTACCATCGCTGTACCATGTCTTGCCCAACGAGTGGGAATGACGCAATCAAATAAATCTACACCAGAAGCGATGGCGATCGCCATCTCTCGATAAGTACCTACACCCATCAAATAACGCGGCTTATCTGGTGGTAAAAGTGGCGCTGTCGCTTGGACAATATTCGCAATTAATTCTGGCGGTTCTCCCACACTCACACCACCAATTGCATATCCGGGCAAATCTAACTCAGCCAAAGCCACAGCCGCTTGAGAACGCAAATCTAAATACACGCCTCCCTGTACAATACCGAACAACGCCTGATCGCTGCGTTGATGCGCCGCAATACAACGTTGTAACCAGCGATAAGTACGTCCTGTGGCTGCTTCCACCTCTTGGCGAGTAGCTGGATAAGGCGGACATTCATCAAACGCCATAATCACATCCGCCCCCAGAGTATTCTGAATCTCGATTGAGCGCTCTGGTGTTAAGTTAATAATCTGACCATCGTGAGGTGAGCGGAATATTACACCATCTTCAGTAATTTTTCGCATTTCGCTCAAGCTGAAAACTTGAAACCCACCAGAATCTGTCAGCATTGGACCATTCCAGCCCATAAACTTATGCAACCCTCCACCTCCAGCCACAATTTTTTCACCAGGTTGCAGGTGGAGATGATAAGTATTTGATAACACCATTTGCGCCCCAGTTTCCTTTAATTGGGCAGGTGTCAGGGTTTTGACATTTGCGAGGGTTCCCACTGGCATAAACCGTGGAGTTTCAACGATACCATGAGGCGTGAGAAACACTCCAACCCGCGCTTTTGTCTGGCTACAGCAAGCAAGGCATTGAAAAGAAAATGTGGAACTCAAGATAGGAGAGGGGGGGAGGGGGAGAGGGGGAGAGGGGGAGGGGGAGCCAGCGCGTTGCGGAGCCAGTTGCGTGGGCGGGTTTCCCGACCCCAAAGGGGTCAACGAGATTCCCATCTCCCTTTGGGAGACGCTGCGCGAAC
>NZ_JBPAOH010000248.1:0-6725 GCF_050875635.1 Tolypothrix sp. VBCCA 56010 | reverse complement strand
GCGTTTCTCGGTTTAATGAGGTACACCCGTAGGGGCACGGCAGTGCCGTGCCCCTACAACCCGCCATATAATTTTGTACCTCACCTGAGTGGGAATCGCTATATTTATAGTTTTTCTGATGCAGTTGGTCTTAGAAAGAGTCCGGCAAATGCAGACAAAAGAAATGAATCAGATAAAACACTATAAACAATAATTATGACTAAAAAAATTATTTCTAACAATTTTTTTATATGAGGAAGTATTGTCTTTATCCATTTACTAAAGTAATAAACTGTAAAACAACCAACAATATCAGCACCAATCCGTACAAAATATTGACTCCAACTGAAATTAGTTGAGACTAGCAGTGGTAAAAAAATATAAAAAGCAAATAGTATACTAATTGGGTCATCAAAACTAGTTTTTCTCGTAAGTCGATAGAGTAAGCTTTCATTTTCTGAGTTGATGCACTAAATTATTACCGTACCTCCTAAACCTGCAATATGCTGTATGTTAGAGCCTCCTTCATTCTAGAGTGTCCAGAGCGTTGATAATGAGATATTGCTCTTCTGTCGGTTCCATCAGTAGTTATCCTCTAGATTGACCATTGGCAATTCTAAAGTAAAAATAAACTATTCATACATAAGATTGCAAATTTGTCTACAATATAAATAAGAGTTCGCAGTAAGCCGATTCGCCTCTATTCAATGGCATACATATGTGGACATAGACAGGAAAAAAATATTCCGGAACAATTTCGGTAACGTTGCGTCATTTATAAGTCTCGCCCTTGATTTATTTCGGCTTATCAGCAGTATAAATATGTCAAGGAACAATAAGCTCAAATTCTGTGTCAGAGAAACTCTTTTACTTTCGGAATATGCCTATAGACAGGTTTAAAAAGTTTTAGAAACAATCTCAGTAAATCGACGTCATTAAACACATGATAAAAACAAACGGAAACCCTCTTATGACTCGCCTTAATCGATGGAAGTATGCAACGGCTGCACTCATGTCAATGGCAATTAGCACGGGTGCTATTGTCCCCATGTTTGTATCCACACCTGCAAGCGCACAACGCATTTATGGTCAATCAAGATCGGTATCTATTCCTCCGGGAGTAACATTTCCTGTAGCTTACGAGAAAGACAAAGTTGTTGTTACTCCTGGAGAAACTGTACCCTTAACACTGACAGTTGCAACCAACATTATTGATAGCGGCAGAAATGTATTAGTTCCTGCGGGAACTCAAATTGTCGGACAGTTGCAACCAGTAACTAGAAACGGTCAAAAAGCTGTTCAATTCGTTGCCCAAGAGTTAGTTTTTGCTTCTGGTCAGCGTCAGTATATAAATGCTTCTTCTCCGGTAATTACCAGAACTGAAAAAATCAGCAAAGGAGCGGATACAGGTAGAATTTTAACAGATGCAGCGATTGGTGCGGGTGCTGCGAGTGCGATTTCACTAATTACAGGCGATCGCAAAATTCAAGCCTTAGAACCGATTGGTGGTGCGGCAGCTGGTGCAGCTGCAAGCGTGCTGTTGCGGAAAAAGCAAACTGATGTCTTCGTTCTCAAGCCAGAACAAGATTTGAATGTGACTCTGCGTTCTAATTTGGTACTATCCCGCAGCAATTACTAGGCTTGAGTTTAGTTAAGCCGTGACTTTAATTATTTGTAATGAGCGATCGCACACACATGTTGAAGTGGCGATCGCTTAATTTTTTCACTTAAGCACAAACCTAGAACCCCGGTTTCTCAAAGAAACCGGGGTTCTCGCACAGCCGCAACTTTTACCGCGCACTCGTACTGTTACTTTCCAGTAGATTAAGGTATGCTGTCAGTCAGTTAAGCGACATCATAAATGAAGTGCGATACTTATCAATAGTGAAAACCTGATTGTTGCCAAAGCTAGATATGATTGGCTTTCACGACGTTTGCGCGGAGATTGAATTTAAATTAATAAAGAGTAAAAAAAATTATTTTTTTCCGCAACTATTTTTTCAAGGGCACGTCTTACTGAATATCAAGGATTGTTTAAATACTTATGTCATTGGTGAGACTGCTCATAAGTGAGTAGTTTGTCATGCTTAAACGTGACTATCTCAAAAAGCAATTAAATAAACTTGATTTAACTGGGTGCAAATAGCCTGGAAGTTGGCTAAAAAATAGCAATATTATTACCTTATAGCCAACTCAAACTATTGGCAAAAGTCAGAAATGGTTTGGAACTATTTATCTGAAAAATTGTCTTACTAATTAACAGAAAAAAACAGAATTGGTGGGGAGGACGGATTCAATGTTTAGTTTAAATAGCTGGAAACAAAGCACAGCTGCACTGATGAGTTTGAGCGTAACAGCAGGTACTGTAGCACCCTTCATTTTACCTGCTCCATCATTTGCTCAAACAACTTTTTCTGATGTTAACTCTAACTATTGGGCAGGAGAGTTTATTCAAAAATTATCACAGCGAGGCGTTATCGCTGGCTTTCCTGATGGTACATTTCGCCCAGAAGAACCAGTAACCCGCGCTCAATTCGCCGCAATGGTTCGCAAAGCTTTCCAAAAAGCGCCAAAACGGGAAGCAACCAAATTCTACGATGTAGCTAGCAATTACTGGGCGTACACCGCCATTCAAGAAGCTTATACCACTGGTTTCTTATCAGGATATCCCGGCAATCGCTTCGAGCCTAACCAAGCTATTCCTCGGCAACAAGTTTTAGTTTCTCTCGCCAATGGTTTAGAATATTCTGCTAGCAGTGATATTCAAAGCACTCTGCAATATTACAACGACGCTTCTAATATCGCTGGTTATGCCCGCAGTCCGATCGCAGCAGCAACCGAAAAGCGAATTGTTGTCAACTATCCTAATGTTAACTTCCTCAATCCTACCCAAACCGCCACACGAGCACAAGTAGCAGCTTTTATCTATCAAGCGTTGGTTAGCACCAATCAAGCTTCCGCAATTAACTCACCTTACATCGTCGCAGCTCAATCGACTACTCCCACACCTGTAGCTGTAAAAATTCCTCAAGGAACAGCTATTCCTATCAAGTACGACAAAGCAGAAAAAATCCTCGTCACCAAGGATGAAACAGCACCTTTGACACTCACAGTAGCGCAAAATGTGGTAACACAAGAAGGAACTATTGTAATTCCCGCTGGCAGTCAAGTTGTCGGTCAACTGAAACCAGTTAAAGGTGGTTCTCAATTCGTTGCTCAGAAATTAGTTTTACCTTCAGGTCAAGAGTATCAAATTAACGCTACTTCAGAAGTAATTACCAAAACCCAAACAGTTAAAAAGGGCACAAGTGCTTCGGCAATTATTAAGAATACCGTACTCGGCGCAGGTGCCGCTGCTGCCGTCTCTGCTGTCACAGGCGATCGCGCGATCGGTACAGAAGAAGTGTTGGGTGGTGCTGGTATCGGCGCCTTGATTGGTCTATTCTTTGGTAAAAAGAGCGTTGACTTAATCGCAATCGACCCAGACACCGATTTACAAATGACAATCAATCAAGACTTTCAAGTTTCACTTAAATAGTTAGTGGGTAGTGGTAAACAACGATCAACGATAGGATTCCTATTTGATTTTTGAACAAAATTAGGTACTGTAGGGTGCGTTAGGATGAAATCCGTAACGCACCATTCGCTTCTGATTTGGTGCGTTACGAGAAGTGCTAACACACCCTACGTAAAAGCTAAAATCTTTTGAATGCAAGGGCTTCAAGCTTTTAAATTTGGCTCTAAACCCATAGCTCAAAACCCTTATTCTGCGGGCGTTATAAAAAAATGTGAAGGTATTGACTGATTTAAATATTATGAAAACACCTGATTATGGCAATATTTCCAGGCTTATTTCTCATACCTGACTAGAAGATCCCAGAGATAGATATCTGGATCGTCATGCTCGATATCCTCTTTCAGAACGTTAGCTAATGGTTCGGAATCCAAAAAATAAATCTCAAAATTTAGTCGTTTAAAACCTGCTTCTTTAAAGATGCGATTCAAACGCAATGGCGTATAATTTATCTGTCGATAATGCCAATCCCGTCCATGAATAGTGTTATGAGGTAAATTGATTAAGCCTTCTGTTACCCAGTAAGCGTGGGGTTTACTTAAATGAGCAATTTCTAAGGGACAAAAGATGGTGGGCAAAAAACCGTAAAGCTTGCCTCCTGGCTTGAGAACCTTGGAAAATTCTTGTATCATCTGACGATTGATTTCATCCTCACCGGAGACAACTCCAGCAACAATTATGACGTAATCAAATTTTTCTTTCCAATCTGGTCTTTCTGCCGTTAATTTTGTAGAGTCAACTTCTTCAAAAATTAATTGCTGAGTGTTGAGTCTGGAATCTCCAGCAGCGTTTTTCCAAAATGATTGTGCTTTTTCAATTGCCATCCCGGAAAAATCAGTACAATAAATTTGTCCAATCTCTGGACAAAATTCTAGTAATGTCTTCTGAAGATAAATTTCAGAGCCACAGGCAGGAATCAGAACTTGTATTTCGGGAGAATTGGGAATATCAAAGCAGGAAGATTGATTAAAAGGACGGATTAGTGCTTTGCAAATGTCAGGGTCTTGTGTGAGGCTGAAAGCATTTTCGGCATAATCTTTATGGTTTTCATTCCACTGAGCTTTCTCTTCTTCAAGAGATTTTGAGGCAAGGCGATGGGAAGATGGAATTAGCCATTTTGAATCATTTGTATTTGTCATAAAACTCTACTCCAAGATACTCAATACACGTCAAATCTGTTATTAGGAATGGGCAAGCTCTGCAAAATCGTTATTTGCTCTATGACTCTGTTGCCAAAGCGTAGCATAGAGTCCTTTTTGTTCTAGCAAGTCTGCATGACGACCTGATGCAACAATACGTCCGTTTTCCAGCACAAAAATCTTATCCGCACGCAACGCATGAGTGATGCGGTGGGTAATCATCATTACTGTACATTCCTTGGCAATGCGATCGATGGTGGCAAGAATACCCGCTTCTGTTGCTGGATCTAGGGCTGATGTGGCTTCATCGAGAATCAGAATGCTTGGATCTCTTACTAGCGCTCTCGCGAGGGCAATTCTTTGGCGCTGTCCTCCCGATAATTTTCCCCCTCTGTCGCCAACAGGGGTATCGTAGCCTTCAGGTAAGGTAAGAATAAAATCGTGGATTTCTGCGGCTTTGGCTGCGACTTCTACTTGCTCTTCAACTGCACAAATTTATGAAACTCGCTGCACCCGATAAAACCAATCCAAATATCTGCCCTTCTTCCAGCAGAAGTGGATAGGTATTGTCTAGTTGCTTCACCACACCAGTCTTTTCTTCTAAAATAGAGCATGATATAATATTTATCGCTATTCTGCATTAGGTGTATAGTTATGAGTCCTTTGACATTAAATCTAGACACCGTTCACCTAACAGACGAACAGTTCTATCAGTTATGTCAAAATAACCACGAGTTGAATTTTGAACGTACTACCAAAAGACAATTAATTATTATGTCACCCGTTGGGGGAGAAAGTGGCAATCGAGAAGCTGACTTAATTATTGATCTCGGAATTTGGAATCGCCAAACACAACTCGGTTACACCTTCAGTTCTTCTACTATATTCAAATTACCCAATGGTGCTGACCGTTCCCCAGATGCTGCTTGGATTAAACATCAACGATGGGAAGCACTTACACCTGAACAAAGACGCAAATTTCCCCCCATTGCACCCGATTTTGTCATTGAATTAAGGTCAGCAACAGATGATTTGGATATGTTGCGTTCCAAAATGCAAGAATATATGGATGCAGGGGTGCAATTGGCATGGTTAATTAACCCCCAACAGCAACAAGTGGAAATTTATCGTCAAAAACAAGATGTAGAAGTGCGAAATCTACCCACACAATTATCAGGTGAAAATGTATTGCCAGGATTTAGGTTGAGTCTATCTTGTTATTAAGATTTGCAAGTGCCGCTAAACCTACACTATCTGTCCACACTTTCCCAGGCAGCAGAAAATACTCTATAAATCTTCGTAGGTGCGCTTCATTAAAATAACCTGCGTAGGCAGGTTTTGTGTGCGTCACTGCGATTAGAAATCGCCAGGGCAGAATAAAATTTAACTTCTCAGATATACTCTGACCAATATCTTGAATCTTTTCTATTTTCTCGCCATCAGATTGAGCATCCACCACCACAACCTTTATCTCTGGAATAGATAGCATTGCTGCTTGGGGTTCTTCATCAATAACAATTTGATGCACATACACATTTTTATTTGTCTCCAAATCGACCCCCTCAAATTCCTTCGGTGTCGGGGAGACCATAGTGGGGTGTAGAGAGGTTTCATGAAACGTCTCTACATTAGACTTCCTATCCTCACCAACAAAATCTTGATTATATTGCTGTTTTAAAATTGCCCGTGCTTGAGAAACCCGTTTGCGGACATTATCGTAGGAAATATTCAGTTTTTCCGCAATTTCTTTATATGAAAGTTCTTCTTTAAAGTGCAGGATAAAAGTCTCTCGCAGTTTAGAGGGTAACTCATCAATAGCAAGGTAAAAAAAATTTTCTAGTTCTTGCTGCATAGCAGCAAGAACTGGTGTTTCTTCTGGGCTAACTAATTCCTGTTCATATTCAAAAGCCATTACTTCCAAACTCTCAACCTCAGTAAACCAAAAAGTTTTCTCCTCAGGGCGATCGCTAAAAAATTTTGTAGTAGATGATACTTTTTATTCAGCAAATATTGAACCAGCAAGACTAGGATTG
>NZ_JBPAOH010000247.1:0-6884 GCF_050875635.1 Tolypothrix sp. VBCCA 56010 | reverse complement strand
GTCCTCATCTTATATATGAGGACGCGCATTCCTCACTACGAAGAAAAATATGCTTATCCGAGAAGCGAAGTTAGCTGATGTCAACGCGATCGCCTTCATTACATATACTTATATCTTGCACCTATCGGGATAAACCCCTATTAAGCGAAGACTTGTTAATAATACTCAATTGATTTACCTCTTTAGATGTATTGACAAAAATCAACTGCATTTAACTTGTTACCAATGAGTGAAGCGGTTAAAATACCTTAAAACTTTCTTTCCCCCTACCGCCCGCCCCTTTATTGATAGTTTTTAACCGGACATGAGATGAGGCGATCGCGTGACTACCTAATTTTTTTAGTTCACTCTTAATTGAGATTAAGCAAATGAATTCACAACACTTGAATATGCCAGCAAGAGCAAACCAGCAAACCTACGATCTGTTTGCACCATCCGCTTTAGCCAATTCCTATCCACTCTTCAAACGGATGCGTGAAGATGACCCCGTTCACTATAGTGAGTCTTTTGGCTACTGGATTTTGACACGCTATAGAGATGTTGAGGCGGCTTTACGGGATGAGCGTTTGAGTTCAGACCGCACAGCGTTGTTTCTCAATCAGTTAGGTTCTTTGGATGTCAACCTAATCCAGAATTTCCTTCATCTGATATCAAAAATGTTGGTTGAGAAAGATCCACCTGACCACACCCAATTGCGGAAGTTAGCCAATCAGGGATTTACAACACGCGCTGTAGAAAGCTGGCGATCCATTATTCAGAATACCACCGATCAATTGTTGGATAACGTTCAAAATCACGGCTGCATGAATGTTGTATCCGATTTGTCGGTCCCACTACCAACGCTCGTTCTTACTAAGATATTTGGCGTGCCAGAAACCGACAGAGCGAACTTCATCGAATGGGCTATGGATATTGGCAGATTTTTTGGCTCACCGAGCAGCGAAAATATTGAAGAATTTGCACTTCATGCAGACAAGGCTGCCGCACAGTTTTCTGCACTAATCAGGCAACTGATTGAACAACGGCGTCGGCAACCCGGAACGGACATGATTAGCATGCTGACCGTAGCTTACTCTGAACAGGGATTTAATCTTGAGGAACTCCCATCTCAATGTATCTTGATCTTAAATGCAGGTCTGTTGACCACCACAGACCTGATTTCCAATGCGGTAAATGCACTGCTGCATCATCCGGAACAACTGCAAAAACTTCAACAAAATCCGACTCTAATCAATTGCGCTGTCGAAGAAATAATCCGTTTCGATACCTCCGTTCCTTTTTTCTTTCGGATTGCCAAACAAGACCTGACGATTGGCGGTAAGGACATCCCTAAAGGTAGCGTCATCGCACTGGGGCTTGGGGCGGCGAATCACGACCCTGCGAAGTTTGACTCACCGGACGTTTTCGATATTACACGATCGCCCAACGAACACCTTGGGTTTGGTTCAGGCATTCACTTTTGTCTGGGAGCCGTTTTAGCTCGCATGGAGTTAACTATTTGCTTGACCACATTACTGAGAAGACTACCGAATCTCAGATTCGATCCGGATAAGCAAGCTATTCCAACAAAACATTCAACTGCGATCTTCAAGGGATTCGATTCGCTACCCGTAAAGTTCTAGCAACTGCATTTAAGTTGTTACCAATGAGTCAAGCGGTTAAAATACCTTAAAACTTTCTTTCCCCCTACCGCCCCCTTAATGAGAAGTTTTTAACCGGACATGATATGAGGCGATCGCGTGACTACCTAATTTTTTTAGTTCACTCTTAATTGAGATTAAGCAAATGAATTCACAACACTTGAATATGCCAACAAGAGCAAACCAGCAAACCTACGATCTGTTTGCACCATCCGCTTTAGCCAATTCCTATCCACTCTTCAAACGGATGCGTTCAGAAGACCCCGTTCACTATTGTGAGTCTTTTGGCTACTGGATTTTGACACGCTATAGAGATGTTAAGGCGGCTTTACAGGATGAGCGTTTGAGTTCAGACCGCACAGCGTTGTATATCAATCAGTTAGGTTCTTTGGATGTCAACCTAATCCAGAATTTCCTTCATCTGATATCAAAAATGATGGTTGAGAAAGATCCACCTGACCACACCCAACTGCGGAAGTTCGCCAATCAGGGATTTACAATACGTGCTGTAGAAAGCTGGCGATCCATTATCCAGAATACCACCGATCAATTGTTGGATAACGTTCAAAATCACGGCTGCATGAATGTTGTATCCGATTTGTCGGTCCCACTACCAACGCTCGTTCTTACTAAGATATTTGGCGTGCCAGAAACCGACAGAGCGAACTTCATCAAATGGGCTATGGATATTGGCAAATTTTTTGGCTCACCGGACGGCGAAAATATTGAAGAATTTGCACTTCATGCAGACCGAGCTGCCGCACAGTTTTCTGCACTAATCAGGCAACTGATTGAACAACGGCGTCGGCAACCCGGAACCGACATGATTAGCATGCTGACCGTAGCTTACTCTGAGCAGGGATTTAATTTTGAGGAACTCCCATCTCAATGCGTTCAGATCTTAAATGCAGGTCTGTTGACCACCACAGACCTGATTTCCAATGCGGTGAATGCACTGCTGAATCATCCCGACCAACTGCAAAAACTTCAACAAAATCCGACTCTAATCAATTGCGCTGTCGAAGAAATAATCCGTTTCGATACCGCCGTTCCTTTTTTCTTTCGGATTGCCAAACAAGACCTGACGATTGGCGGTAAGGACATCCCTAAAGGTAGCCTCATCGCACTGGGGCTTGGGGCGGCGAATCATGACCCCCAAAAGTTTGACTCACCGGACGTTTTCGATATTACGCGATCGCCCAACGAACACCTTGGGTTTGGTTCAGGCATTCACTTTTGTCTGGGAGCGGTTTTAGCTCGCATGGAGTTAACTATTTGCTTGACCACATTACTGAGAAGACTACCGAATCTCAGCTTCGATCCGGATAAGCAAGCTATTCCAACAAAACATTCAACTCTGATTTTGAAGGGGTTCGATTCGCTACCCGTAAAGTTCTAGCTCTAGCTTAAGTGATACCATTTTGGAGCCATAGATTTTGAAACTCTGATTATGCATGTAAGTTTTATGAAAGCCTTGGTGGTCAACTAGTGAAAGAAAAGCTTATCGAACTCACGTCATTCTTAGAGTTTGTTGAAGTCGCTTATGGTTGGACAAATAGGCGATCGCTCTTAATAAATTCGTAGTGAGGACTGAAGTCCTCATATATAAGATGAGGACGCGCATTCCTCACTACGAAGAAAAATCGAGCAATTCTTTAGCCTTCGCATCCTGACTTATGATTTTACCTTGACGGTCAAACAAAATTACCCCCACCTTCAAAGAGTAATCTGCATACTTTTTCACGTAATTCTCTGCTTTCTGGCTAATCTTTTCAGCCAAAGCAGCAAACACCGCATCTGCCAACTTGAGTTCCACCAACTTTTTATACGCTTCATCAGCCGTCTTCAGTTGCAAAATTGCCTGAACTGCTGAGATATCACCCATAACAGCAACAGCAGCTGCAATAATTTCTAACTTAGCATCCGCCAGGTGACTTGATGTATTAAGAATTCCCCCTGCTAGCTTAATCAACTTTCCTTGGTATCCCAACAACAGCACCGATTCAGCTTGATAAAGTCCCGCTTCTACCAGCATTGCACCCAGCCAGTTTCCCGTTGAAACAATAATTTCTTCTGGAATGCCTAAGCGCTGCGCTACAGAGTAACCATTGCTACCAATACAAAATACCAAATTGGGAAAACGCTGCACTTTGTCTTGTAAAATGGCGCGAAATTCTTCTAAGTGGTCAGCAGCACTCATCGGCTGAGAAATCCCACTAGTTCCCAACAACGCCAAACCCTCTAAAATACCAAAAGCTGCATTAGATGTACGTTGAGCAAGTTGACGACCTTCAGGAAGAATAATCCGCACGATCGCAGTTTTATCTTCCGGAATTAGCGGCAACAAATTCGCTTCAAAAAGTTGTCGCGCATAACTATAAATAGCAGCTTCTCCCGCTGCCGTTTTCCCCAATCCCTCACCCGCTTCTAAAACTAAAGCCTGGTCTTCTCGTGCCAATAACTTCACCCAAGCCCAAACAGGAGTATTCCTCGTCAAATCCAAATTATCACCTGGGTCAGACAGAGCGATCGCCAACGCACTCGTTAATTCTAAACTAGCGACTTGCTCAACTAAAATCTCTGCATCATCACCAAGTAAATCCAGCCTCACCGACGATATCACATCAGCACTGTTTTGCAAACGCAATAAAGCTGCCTTTGCCGCAGCAACAGCGAAAACCGGGAGAGTGTAACCTTTACGCGCCATTTTATGCTGAAAACCGAGAAATATTCTTACCAGACTTACCCAAAAACTCTCCCAAACCCTCTTTTCTCTGCGTCCTCTGCGCCTCTGCGGTTCGTTCCATGACCTTGCCTAAGCCCTATCTTAATTTTGCCACTCTCAAACACACCTTATACAGTTGATAAAAATATTTTATCTTGTCAAGTACTTGCAAAATTTATTTACATAATGTTACATTAATTAACAAGAAAACAAACTTAAGGAAAAAAACCATGACATCACGCAGCTATGTAGTAGAAGAACAAAACCGCCTGAATAACTACGCCATTGAGCCGAAAATGTACGTAGACCAGAATCCCGGCTTTGGTTTTACCGAGTATGCAGAAAAGCTGAATGGTCGTTTAGCAATGATTGGCTTTGTCGCACTTATAGCGATCGAAGTTTTCACCGGACATGGTGCGATCGCCTGGTTGACAATCCTGTAATCTAGCTACGCAGACATCAACAAATAAATTTAAATTAAATTTGGAGAAATACAATGAGAACTGATTTTGACTTTCCCAAAAAAGACCTACTTGGACCCGTTGTATTTAGACCTGATTTCAACAGCTTTAAGACAATCAATGTCAACCAAGCTTGGTCATTATTTTTCACTGCCGGTAAAGAAGATAAAGTATTAGGACAAAACCCGGAATTTGGCAGATTTTTCACCTACTTATTAATTGCTATTGGCGCAACAGGTTCTCTTTTGGCAGGTGTTTTCATCCACATCGTATAAGGATTTTCATCCAGCTTTTAATATGCAATGAAAGTTCTGGTTTTCGCAACCAGGACTTATTTT
Organism: Tolypothrix sp. VBCCA 56010; assembly: GCF_050875635.1. Lineage (NCBI taxonomy): Bacteria > Bacillati > Cyanobacteriota > Cyanophyceae > Nostocales > Tolypothrichaceae > Tolypothrix > Tolypothrix sp. VBCCA 56010. The sequence goes on along the minus strand of NZ_JBPAOH010000247.1, from coordinate 1,720 downwards.
TTGACAGTACTTACGCACAAGTAATATCATGTTTGGGTAATTAGTTATGAGTCCCATAGTCAATAAGCACCCCTCCCCTTAATCCCCTCCCCGCTTGCGGGGAGGGGAGACAAAGCTACGATGAGAGCGGGGTGGGGTTCTTTGAATTTAGTAAGTAATCAAACGGACATAATATAACGGAAAAACGAACTGTATAGCGTTTCTCGGTTTAATGAGGTACACCCGTAGGGGCACGGCACTGCCGTGCCCCTACAACCCGCCATATAATTTTGTACCTCACCTGAGTGGGAATCGCTATAAATATCAAATCTTTCCTAAATAAGTTGGCTCTAAAAGTGTTTCTTTGACTGTTTCACCTATCTTTTGGTTGAGTCGATGGGGGATATTATTCCCCGCACCTCTCAGTTAGATCCGGACGTGCCCATTTCTGTGCATCCGGCTCCCGATATTCTTAGGGTTTACACCCGTTGCTCATGTGTACGTGTTGTTTTATCCTTCTGACGGATTGCTACAAATTTTCTTTGGCGCTCTCGTCACGGTTTTGTTTACACGTTGCTTTTTGTTCTCTTCCATGTGAATATATTGGTGACAGGACTGATGGATTGCTACAAGATTCTTGGCTTTCCAATCACTATGGATTCCGTTTATATGATGGAGGTGAACTTTTTCATGATCTGCAAACTTATGTCCGCAATGACCACATGTATGGTTTTGGCGTTTTAATGCCTTAGAGGTTTCACCGTCATATAACTTACTATTGCGTTCACTCCAGTAAGTTATATCTCCGTCGAAAGGTGTTTTGTTACCTTTGACCATGACGTGTTTGCTTTCGGAGTAAGAGACGGATGGGAACGCTTTATCTATCAATTTTGAGGTTGATTTTTTGTCGTTCTTTGTTTCTTTATTAAACTTTTTCCACGTCCTTAATCTGGTGAACCAAAGTGAGAACTTTGACCCGTCCATCTTACAGAACTTGTGGTAGTTTCTCCATCCTCTAACTATTGGGGAAAGCTTTTCAGCTTTCACTTTAGAACCATAATTCGAGCAGTTAACGATGGTTTTTATCTTCTGACGGAACTTTTTATAGTTGTCCACTGAGGGAGTACTTCTAAATTTACCGTTTCTTTGCACTTTGAAGTGCCAGCCAAGGAAGTCAAACCCATCTGTCGCAGCGGTTATCTTCGTTTTCTTCTCGCTTACCTTCATTCCTCTTGCTGCTAGAAATTCGTTGATTTTATCAAGTATTTCATTCGCATCGTCTTCTGGTCGAAGTATAATTACCATGTCGTCCGCGTACCGGACTGATGGCTCTGATATATCTTCCTTGGCGGTTTTTGCAGTTATTTTAGTACCATTTCTGTGGTATCTGTAGACACTTTCAATACCGTTAAGAGCGATGTTAGCTAATAGTGGACTTACCACACCACCTTGAGGTGTACCTTGTTCTGCAAATTCTGGGTTTATTCCTGCTTTTAGGCAGCGGAATATGCCAGACTTAATTCCTAATGGGGCGATAAGGTTATTCATTATTGTGGTATGGCTTATCCTATCGAAGCACTTTTCAATATCGAGTTCAATAACTCGTTTATCGATTCCGTTTACACGAGAGTTTAAGTTTAAGAACAGTATTTTCTGTGCATCATGTGCCGAACGTCCTGGACGAAATCCGTAACTTTTTTCGTGAAAGGTTGCAACGCGCAAGCTGGTTCTAAGGCGTATT
>NZ_JBPAOH010000246.1:0-7003 GCF_050875635.1 Tolypothrix sp. VBCCA 56010 | reverse complement strand
AGGTCAGAATGATTCTTTCACTATTGACGCTAGTGGTAAACCCATCCCTGTCGGCGGTGTGCGTGTCAAGCTACCTACTATAGGTTGGGTCAAAACTTATGAAGGATTGCCCCATACCACGACCACCAAGTTATCAATATCTCGGATAGCTGATGACTGGTACATTGCATTCGCGTACGAAGTGGAATGCAAGTCAACACAAAAATCAGTAGATGTCGTAGGCGTGGATTTGGGAATCAAGGAACTGGCTACACTTAGTACTGGTGTTACATTCCCTAATCCAAAAGCCTATAAGAAAAGTATCCAAAAGTTAAAACGATTGTCCAGAGCCTTGGCACGAAAAACTGCATACAGCAACAATCGTCATAAGTCAAAAATCAAGTTAGCGAAGTATCATAACCGTGTTTCAAACATTCGCAAAGATTCACTTCATAAAGTCACCAACTACTTATGCAAAAACCACGCCGTGATAGTAGTCGAAGACTTGAATGTTTCGGGCATGATGCAAAACCATAAGCTTGCTCAATCCATTGCTGATTGCGGATTCCACGAATTCAAGCGACAGCTTGACTATAAATGCAAGAAGTTTGGAAGCAAGCTAGTTTTGGCGGATAGGTGGTATCCATCCTCTAAAACCTGTAGCAATTGCGGTTGCAAGAAAGAATCTCTGTCATTGAGCGAACGTGTTTACAGATGCGAACATTGCGGACACGTGATGGACAGGGATTTAAACGCAGCCATTAACCTATCGCGTCTGGCTAAGGCGTGAATGCTTTCCGAGGGATAACCGCTTCCATGCTCCCCGTGAAGAAAGAAGTAAATGTCTAGACTTGTCTAGGTTTTATATAGCAGCAACATGTTATATCGAGAACTGGCCAGCGGAATATGAGACAACAGCAGTCTACTGTCCTTTAACGCAGCCAGAAGACTGGGGTGAAACTTATTATGTTTATAGTGGTGGACTTAACGGCGTATGTCGCCTTGTTGGTGAGGCAAATGGTGAGGTCATTCCTATTTTTTCCTTTGCTTTCCCAACTATATTAGAGTATTTAATAGTGACGCTAGGAACAGGGGTATCGTTAACTTTATTTATGGAACAGTTGAGGGGAAATCCGCCTCAACTTCCTTCTGAATCAACTGAAGAAACGGATACTCCCCAAAACATTCCTCCTATCCCTAACGACCCAACTCAACCACCAGCAGAAGGTTGGGAATGGAGGGGTAAAAATCCTCCAGGAGGTAATGAAGGAGCTTGGTATAATCCAGGAACTAAAGAATCTCTACATCCTGACTTTAATCACCCACCTCCAATTGGGCCACATTGGGATTATGTAGACCCTAAAAAAAGGCAATGGCGTATTTTTCCTGATGGTCGAATAGAACCTAAAAATACAATTGATATTTAAATTTTGTAAAAATAAAATTTTTTCATGAAAGATATGCTACAAAGATTTAATCTTGAAAATGAAGCTATTGTATACATCAAAGCCTGTTTATCTAACAGTGACAAACCACTTGCTCGTTATCTTTTAAATTTGGACTTAGAAGGTGGAAAAGTTATTACTTATCTACCCGATACAAGCTCTCCAGAAGCTAGATTAAATTTTAAGTGCGGGGGAATAGCAAATAGTGAATCTACAAAAACTGAATTAATTCGATTTATCTATGAATGTTTAAAAAGCCATGAAGAAGGATACACCATTTTTGAAGATACTTTAGCTAAATCAACTGACAAATGGCTATCAAATAGTAAAGAAAATTTTTTTACTTGTAAAGGTAGCATCTATCATTTTCTAAACTCAAAAAACAATAACAAAGAATCAATAAATAATCTAATAACAGAAGCTACAAACGCTTATTTAATTGTAGGAATAATAACATACATCCAAAATAATTTAGAAATTGAAATAGGAAGAGAAATACCATTTAATGTGTTAGAGACATTCGCAAAAAATACTCAATACATTGTAGTAAGTGCATATGATGGCGAAAGTGAATTAATTTGGTTTAGAAAAAATAATAATAAAAATATTTAATTATTGTTTACTAAATAAAAAGCCTAATAAATTTCCCCGATTTAACCTCTTATCTTCCAATAAACGGGGTCTGAATAGCAACGGAATAGGAAATGCTGTTAGTGCATTAGCTATATCGCGTTTCCTGGTCTGCCTTGACTTGCTGGTAGTATCACCGCTAATGTGGTGGATGTATTCCCTATAAATAAGGAAATTTCGCTGCTGGGCATAATGACGTAAAGTAGAAAGCTGGGATTCAGGATTTTGGTCAACCGTCGAAATCCTGGCGTAGAGGGCGATTTTGACAGGACATGTCATGGAAATCCCAATATAGTGTTAACTAAACTAATGTTTCGTTAACTGTAAAATGCCAGTTCGCAAAGCCTTATTTCTTCACCCTAAAATCAGCGTTTTTTTAAGGGGTTTAGTAAACAGTCCTGGCGCACAAAATATAAATACTTAAAACAATATTTTATTAAAACACACTAACCGCATTTTCTGTTCCGTTGCTACTTAGACCCCTAGTTACTATTTTAATCAATTTATTATATTTTATTTGTGATGATAATATTAATTAGATGGGTTCGTTCCAGAAGTAATTACTCTGCAAATAAAACAATATTAAGACATTTGAGATAAAAGCAAAATTTTAGCAATCAAAAATATTTTATTTTATTTTCAAAAGAATATTAAATTTAAATAAAATCATAAAATATTGAAGGTCGAAACCACTTATTTACCATAAATGAAATTATGTAAGGATAAAAACAAATTTATTTAAATAAATTAAAACGTTATTTGATAATTTAATTCTGTGATTTTCGGCTTTGTCACAAAATCTAATACTCAAAAATATTTTAGATATTCGGCAATATTCATTACTTATTTAAAATAGTAAGTAAATAAATGATTTTCACCAGCCTTTTCTGTCAAATGGTGAATCATGGCAGCTATATGTCTATTATCTCGATTACAATAAATATGTAACATTTTTCCAAAAAGTGCTTAAATTATTAAATGGCTATTTTCTTTTCAGATTTCTTCAATATTTCACCGAAACTAATTGAGGAATATGGGGCTTTCAATATATCGCTCATCAATGATCTGCCGTTGTTTGTAGATCCATTTTTGCTGTTCAACAGTGAAAACTCAACCTATCAACAGCTTCATAAAGACATTATTCAGTATATGCGCTTTCTGAAGGAAATGTCTTTATCAGATGAGATTAATCCATCTTTAGTAGATGCTTGGTTTAAGTTCCCTGAAGTTAAGCAAAACTGGCTTGGCTTCAGTATAACAGGCAATGAAGGTCATGGACTCGGAAGGGATTTTGCTCAAGCACTGAACAGAAACTTAAATTCTGTATTTAGAAATTTTGGCGAAGAAACAATTACGCGCAGTAGCCACTTAGAGAAACTATGTCTTGTTCGTGAAGGTGTAGGACGTGATAACATCAGTGACTTTACAACAAATTTAATAAAAAACTTCCTCGCTACATATACTCAAAAATTTGCCTTAACCCATTTATCACCCAATCAGATTAAACGTATAAAAATCAACAAAGTAAAATTTAATTATGATACTCGAAGTTGGACTCATGCAACTTTTCAACTACCCTACATTAACGGTGATTATATTCTCCTTACTCCCCAAGATATTTTAACAAAAGATGAGTCATGGATTAATAGACCGGAGCTTTTAGACCGCTTTAAAGAAATTGCTGGTGGATTACCGAACGAAGTCTTGCGTGCTCAAGTCAATGAATATCTCTTGCGTATTCTTCCAAGTGATCCAAGGGCAAAAAAAAAGGATATTCAAGATGCTATCAGCTTGGCAATAGATAAATTTCCAGAAGTTATTGATCATTACATTCGGGTTAAGGAAGAGGAAGGGGATGAAGCAACCTCTGTTGCTGAAGAACGTGTTGCAGAGGTAAAAGCTCTTTTTGTTGAACAACTTCATGAGCTAGTGAATGAGTATCTAAAGCCAATTGGGTTTTACCAAAACGCAGGGAATACATATGCAGAAGCAAAAGAGCGAGTATTCTTTCTCAAAGATGTTATCGAGAATAAAGGTGGACATCGTTTGTTTTATATTAATGATAAACCTCTTGAACGAGAATCAGACCTTCAAATTCTCTACCGTTTAACATGGTACTCTACTTCTTCTGATATAAGTAGAGAAGTCAATGATGGACGTGGACCAGTCGATTTCAAAGTATCGCGTGGAAAGGCAGATAAGACATTAGTTGAATTCAAACTAGCAAAGAATTCTCAATTAGAAAAGAATCTTGCGAAGCAATGCGAAATTTATGAGAAGGCAAGCGATTCAATATATCCTTCCTTGAAGGTAATACTGTATTTTTCAAAATCTGAACTTGCCAGAGTAGATCGGATTTTGAAACATCTAAACCTCAAAGATTCGCCTCATATCATACTGATTGATGCTTGTGATGATAATAAGCCTTCTGGCTCTAAAGCTTGAAACCCGTTCCCGAAGACCGAGAGGTATTTTGAGACACATTTGACGATACTCTCGTGTGAGTAGCATTGGAACCAAAATGTACGCTAACGAGGGCGATTGCCCGTTTACAAGACCCAATCTTTTATTTCTTATACTCATTTGCTAAGAGTTATGATACAAGGAAAGGGTCATAAAGAGCTTTATCGGATGAATGAACATTTCATTTCCCTACCAGAAAATGTTTACTGTCACCTGCTGGCTATTGCCGAAACGCAGGGGATGACACCTGCTGACTGGATTGCATCACAACTCCCCCCCAATGCTGATCAGCAAAACTCTTTGGCCTCTTCACTCTCAGGGCTGATTGGATCTATTAACAGTCAGGTTGAACCATCTCCTTCCTATGAGAAAACAGTCTTTGGGGAAGCGATCGCCAGCAAGCTTGCCAAACAAGGTATTCGCCAACCGTGATGCTGGTTGATACCGCCCCGTTGATTGCCTTGATTGATGCGGGGCAGGGCGAAGCGCATCACCGCTGCGTCGAAGCCTATCAAAAAATAACCAGCCCGTTATTGACAACGTGGTGCTGTTTTACGGAAGCGATGTATTTCCTGCATCAGTTACGAGGCTGGTTCGCCCAAAACATTCTATGGCAGTTCGTTGACCGGAAGGCGCTCTATCTCCATACTACCGGGATTGAGGAACAGCAGAGAATGCGGGAATTGATGCGGCAGTATCAAAATGTGCCGATGGATCTGGCCGATGCTTCCCTGGTTGCGGCAGCAGAGACACTCAATATCAGACGGATTTTTTCCCTGGACAGTGACTTTTACATTTACCGGTTGCCAGGAAATACAGCTTTTGAAGTTATTCCATAAGAGAAATTATCTAAGAAAAAATAGAGATAATTTAACGCATGTTTATGAAGAGTTGTTCTATAAAAAAAAGGTATTCTTCTACGCCCCAAAACGGTAAATTCCGCCTGTTTTATGTTTGGTACGATACATAAAACAACCGCTTTCACCAGCCCCAAACCAATAGCCAGAACCAGAGAACTCTTATAGACAGGGGAGGAAGACTGAATAGGGGGCGGAAGTCCCCGCCCCCGGTCTTCAAAGGAGGAAAGTATGAGGTACTTCAAGATACTCATACGGGTTCCTCTGGTCTTCGAGTTACGGATAAAAATCATCCGTAACCGTCGCCGGAAGTAACCTCCGGGCGGTGGGGAATGATAGACCCTGCCGCCCGATTTCCTCCCTATCTTACGGATATTTTGTAAAAAATCAATTTTCTTATTGCTCCCTGTTCATCATACCGCTACGTCCCTTCAAATGCTGGCACAATAAAAATTGTCAATCATCGTGAACAAAAGGGAAAACATGGGACGAGCGTCAAGACAGAAAAAACTAAGAAAAACCCTGTCACCCCTGGCAGAACTCAAGAAGCTCGGACAGATAGACGGTGTAATGATGAATATAGAAGGAGCTGTACCCGAAGACTGGCGAAAAGCCGATCAGGAATATTTCAAGCAACACCCTAACGAAACCGTCTACATCCGGTCAGCTTTTCCAGGTGAGTTACCACAATTACCAAACGTAAAAAAAGTTGAAGTCCGTCTCATCGCTGAAGGCACGAGAACAAGAAGACCTGTAGAGTAAATAATGTAAAAAACTGTTATATCTTCCGTAATACCTGAACCTTACCAATTTTTCCGAAAACGTCTCTAAATCTCTCCGGCTCTGTCCCCAGATAAAGGAAATCGTTGTAGTAGCGGGGCGATTGCTGAACCGCGCCATTTTCACTGATGAAAGCGATTCTTTTATACACTTCACAGACAGCGGTGACTTGCTCCTGTAGCTGCTTGTACCATTGCGCCCCGGTACGGTTCAGCAAGATGACGGCAGCGGTTATCGTGCCTACTTGATATTCTGCGATCGCTTTTTCTAGAAACTTCCGCCCCAAGAGCCGGACTTCCGACGATTCATAAGGGGGATTTAAGTAAACTGCCCCTCCCCAAGGCTGAATCAGTCCGTCATCCGCTTTCGTGTAAAAGGTACGCGCCCGAATCCAGGTCTGGGCTAGGGCATTACTGGCGGGGTCCAGGTCGATTTCTCCTAACACCTGCCTGACCAATTCGATATAGGGGAGGGGGGTATAGTGTTCGGGGCTTGCGTCCGGGTCGCCCAAGACGTTACGCACGACAATCCCGCGCTGTTCTGCCCGTCGCAAAAGGGCATCAATCCGCCGCTGGATGTCCCGAATATCCCGTTGCAGCTCTACAATTTTACGTCCCCGTGCGATCGCTTTCCGCCACTCCTTGAGGTCGGCTTCGGACAAATACAGAAATTTTGAGCCGTTCGGTAAATTGGGATTTCTCGAACGCACACACCAGTATGACTTTTTTGATGGGGTGCCGCTGACAGTTCGCTTCTCGATCCACGCGCCGGGGAAATGCGCCCCGGTTGCTTGAACCGCTACAAGTTGTTTGCTTAAGGTTCTGACCCGTTTTAATAACGCTGGTAACG
>NZ_JBPAOH010000245.1:0-7124 GCF_050875635.1 Tolypothrix sp. VBCCA 56010 | reverse complement strand
TTTCTGTCCGGCGAACCGCCGCATCAATTTGCTCGCCCGTTCATCGTTTTTAGTGAGGTATTGAGCTTTATGTTGTCCGTTTTTGTCCGGGTTCATCCCAACCGTGCAAATCAGCAATTACTCAAGCACGACAGCGACTAGGACCAAGGGTGATGGGTCAGTTATTTCATCACTTGGTGCGGCCAATGGCAACCACCGAAACTTTGGGAGCCTTTGTGAACGGACTGCGAATTGTGGTGATTGATGGCACCTGCTTCAATGTCCCGGACAGTGATGAAAACGCTCATTGTTTTTGGTCGTCCTGGCAGTCGTCCGGGCACACAAGCAGCATTTCCCAAAGTACGATTAGTCATATTGGTAGAAGCTGGAACACATTTAATTTTTGATGCGTTAATGTGCCCATATCGTATGGGGGAACGAGTGCGGGCATTAAAATTATTACGATCTGTCACATCAGGAATGTTGTTGATGTGGGACAGAGGTTTACATTCCTACGCAATGGTGCAAGCAACCATAGTTAAAGGCTGCGATTATTTAGGGAGAATTCCTGCAAATGTTAAATTCTTAGCTGAAAAACCCTTAGCTGACGGTTCTTATTTAAGTTGGATTTACCCATCTGGTAAACTGGCAAAAAAAGGCTGGAAACCTTTACTGTTAAGAGTTATTGAATACACAATTGAGCATCCTGATCATCCACAAGAACAACTTACATATCGACTAATTACCAGCTTATTAGATATTGAAAAATTTCCGGCTCAGTTATTGGCTAGTGAATATCATCAACGTTGGCAAGTCGAGAACACGATTGATGAACTCAAAGTACATCTTTTGGGGCGAAAAACCCATGTTCGTTCTCAAAATCCGCGCTCTTGTTGTGCAAGAAGTTTATGGCTGGCTGTTGGGGCATTGGTCAGTGCGGTTGTTGATGTTTCAGGCTGCATCCAGTGCTGGAGTCCCACCTTTGCGCCTGAGTTTTACCGGAACGTTGCGAGTCATCCGCCGCGCCCTTCCCAAGTTTCAACGCTTACACAAAGAAGAATTGCCCCTTTTTTTGATTGGTTGACTGTAGAGATTCTCGATACATTTTTACCCGAACGCGTTCATCGGAATAATCCTAGGGTTGTAAAAAAACCTGTATCAAAGTTTCGTTCTAAAAAACCGGAACACCGAGGTACTGGACAACGAATTGAAGCTCCCACTTTTCGTATCCTCACAACGGTTTCTACCCTTAACTGAACCGTATTGCTCTATGAGTTATGAAACTGTGCGCCAGACTCTAAAAAAAACAAAGTAAAACCTTGGTTAAAAGAACAATGGTGTATTCAATTATGTTGACGCGCTCGTATGTAATGCGATCTGGTTGATGTCTTGGATTTATACAATGAGCCGTGTGCGTTCCCAAACGTCCTGTACTCTGTTTTGATGAGCGCCCATGTCAACTTATAGAAGATGTTAGGGAACCGTTACCACCTCAACCCAAACAACCAGAGCGTTATGACGCGCGAGTATAAACGTAACGGCAATGTTAACCTTTTTGCCTGCTTTCAACCGTTGGCAGGATGGCGACATATGGAACTCACCCTTTCTCGTACAAAAATAGACTTTGCCAAACAGATGAAAAATTTGGTAGACATATATTTCCGTAGCGCAGACGTGATTCTATGGATAGTCGATAACCTTAATATACATAATCCTGCCGCAATGGGGTGAAACATTTGAACCACAAGAAGCACGGCGGATTATCCACTCTTCTCGAGTTCCACTACACACCCAAACACGCGAGCTGGTTAAACCAAGTAGAAATTGAATTGTCAGTTTTATCGCGGCAGTGTCTGGAGCGGCGAATTCCTGACATACAAACATTGTCATCTGAAATCGCGGCTTGGGAGCAACAACGCTCTTCCCCAAAGGGCAAGTGTCAATTGGCGCTTTAGCACTACGGTTGCACGTAACAAACGGAGAGCGCCTATATCCGCCCATTTAACCCCGCTTTCGTTGCCTTGACGGACTACTAGTACTCCATGTCATTAATTTTGATGGGTTGCGCCCTATCGTTATATAATAACGATGTGTCCGCATATGGGGACACGAGTGTCCGTACGATCGCTAACAATTTAAAAGTATATTAATTAGGTGTATGAATAAAAAACATAGCATTTTTCTTAGTGATGAGCAACGGCTACAACTGGTTGATTTAATCAAGAAAGGGAAAGCAAGTGAAGCGTGAGATTCGTCGCGCACATACGCTACTAATGGCAAACTCTGGTAGTACAGATGAGGCGATAGCAAAAAGCTTACACATATCAATACCAACAGTTGAACGAACTCGCAAACAGTTTTGCACCGATTCCTTATCAGCCACAATGAATGAGCGTCCTCGCAGTGGAAAGCCACCAAAAATAACTTCCACGGCAGAAGCATATTTAATTGCAACAACTTGTTCAGATGCTCCCGATGGTAGCGCTCGTTGGACATTAAAAATGTTGGCGGATAAACTTGTTAGTCTTGAAATAATAGATAGTGTCAGTACAAATACAATTGGACGTACATTAAAAAAAACGAGTTAAAACCTTGGCTAAAAGAGCAATGGTGCATCCCAAAAATCAGTTCAGAATTTGTAGCTTGTATGGAAGATGTACTTGATTTATACGCTCAACCAGTAGACCCAGAGTGTCCATTGGTTTGTTTTGACGAAAAATTGTGCGTTTTATTTTCTGATGTTCATGAACCAATACCAGCAACACCGAAAACAGAAGAAAAACGAGGGAAAGTTGAAAAACAAGACTACGAATATGAGCGAGAGGGTAATTCTAATTTATTTGCATTTTTTGCTCCATATCTAGGTTGGAGACATATTAAAGTTACAGAGCGCCGTACTAAAGTTGATTTTGCTCATTGTATGAAAGAGTTAGTTGATGTTCACTTTCCAGAGGCTGTTGTAATTAAATTAGTAATAGATAATTTAAATACTCATACTATTGGTGCTTTATATGAAGTATTTGAGCCATCTGAAGCTAGACGAATTGCGAAAAAATTAGAGATTCACCACACACCAAAACATGGTAGTTGGCTAAATATGGTTGAATGCGAGCTATCCGGGAAAAGCACGTCAATGCCTTGCCCGAAGAATTCCAAATATTGAAACACTAGAAAAAGAGGTTTCAATGTGGGAATTTAATCGGAATCAAAATCAAGTTTGTGTTAATTGGCGTTTTCGTATAGAGGATGCGAGAATTAAACTTTCACGAATCTATCCAACCCATCAGAATTAATGACATGTAGTACTAGGACTCCACATACTCGGCATTTTCTTGAGATGCGGAAACTCCCTTCTAAGGTGATGAGATGCCCTTCCTTTTATCCACCTAGGGCGTGTTTGAGCTCCTTGTTATATCCTGAAAAAAGATGCGATCGCAGGCAGGGTGTGTTGATGAATCGAGGAGACTTAAGTACCGAAGAGTGGGAAAAGTTCAAATTGCTACTTCCACATCAATTACCCCGAACGGGTAAGCCAAATCACGACCACCGACAGGTTGTTAATGGCATTCTATGGATATTAAGAACACCGGGCACGCCCGGCGGGATATGCCGGAACGGTATGGGAAGTGGGAGAGTATAGCAACACGGTTTTATCGGTGGCAAAAAGCTGGAATTTCAAACCAAATCTGAGAAAATCTACAAGCGAGCCTCCTTCGGAGGAGCTTCGCTAACGCAGATAAAGAAGGCAAGTTAGACGCTTGAGTTCATTACATCGATGGAACAGTGATACGCGCCCACCAACATGCACTTCTGCGGAAAAAAAGGGGCGTTCGCGTAAGCGTGTGCTTTGCACAAGAAGATGAAGCATTAGGCCGTAAAGAGCGGAGGTTTTAGTACGAAAATACACATACGCTGTGAGGGAAAAGGCAAACCGATGACTTTTATTCTGACTCAGGAGTCAGCTTATGAAGTCGGTTTTCCTTGAACAACTTATCTTACAAGGCGCAGTAAGCGCGTTCTGGGAGAGGTCGTCCACGTTTACTTCTGGTGAGGGTCGTTGGAGACAAAGGTTACACAGGCCGCAAAGCTCGCGCATATGCGAATCTTCTGTCCGGCAGACTAAGCGATCGAATCCGTAATTACCTACGTCGTCGTGGTATCTGTTATACGATTCCTCGACTTTCAAATGAACCACGTCACGGTTCATTTAACCGGGAAATTTATCGTCAACGCAATATTGTTGAGCGTCTTTTCAATCGAATCAAGCAGTTTCGTCGTATCGCTACCCGATATGAAAAACTTGCTCAAAATTATACAGCGATGATTACAATTGCCTCCATTTTGTTGTGGTTATAGTTTGAAAACACGCCCTAGCTACATCCGCCGGGGATTCATGCGTTGGTACATTTAAAAAGCAATGGTTAGAGTCGAACGGGTAGTCGCCCACCCGAACTCTCCTTCAAAACCAAACGTGAGACTTTCACCTCATCCGGTTCCTCGTTTGTTTGGCACTTGTCATGTGTGCCGCTTTCCAGTGTTTCAGGATTAGGGGATGGGTTGATAAGAATCATCACTTCTTATCTCCCATACTTGTGGTTCCCATTTGGCGTGGATAATATCGTGGCAATGTCTATGTACTGCTGCAAGATTGAGTATGCTTGTTATTGTCGTGGTTTCCATCCACATGATGAATTTCAATTCCCCCTTTGTGAAGTAAAGTACATATTGCAGTGAGAGCATTTCCCTTTTTGTGATTTCAAGAGGTCTGCTAATAAGGGCATTGTACCTGGGTATTGCCCTCTTAAGATTGCTCCAATAAACCCAGTCTCCGTCATAGGGGCTTTTATCTCCCCGCACTTTTACGTGCCTGGTAATTGGTGTGGCATCATGCCGTTTAAGTTCTTGTCCATCATTGGACGTAAACACCCAATTCCTAGTACCGCTCTTTTTCCATTCGGCGGCAGTTTTTTTGCTGCGCGAAGGTTTGTCTGCCCATCCAAAAAGCTGATGAAAGGTGACGAAATCAGCCATCTCAAAAGTGTCTTGGCTGCACACAGTTTTGTAGTAATTACACCATCCCGTAATGACTGGATTAAGTCTGGCAATTAACGCCTCCTTGGGTGCGTTTTTATGCTGTTCGATGATGTTTCCCACTTTGTTAGTGTGTTCTTTCAAAGCTTTCTTTGAAGGGGTGATGATAGTCTTAAACCCTTGTTTTGAAGAAAATTTTCCAACTTTATATTGTTGAATATGGAACCCCAAAAAGTCAAACCCGACATTGCCACCCTCTTCAATGAGTGTGTGCGAAAGTCTGGTTTTTTCAGGCTTAAGTTCTAACCCCATGTCTTTTAACCAATCAATTATTATCTGCTGACATCTTTGGACAACGGCTTTATCTTCGTGTAAAATTACGAAGTCATCAGCATACCGAATGAGGCTAAGGCTGCCCCTGTTGACCTTTTTGCCATATCCTGCCCTAGTGGGCAAGGTTTCGGCATATTGTTTAATCCGGTTTTCCATGCCGTGGAGAGCTATATTAGCTAGTAGTGGTGATAACACACCACCCTGCGGCGTTCCAAGAGATGTTGGAGTATACGATGATTGCTTATTTGATTCGGTACTCCAGTCAATCACTCCCGCTTTTAACCAAGCTCGTATTTGACGGCGAATGGTGGGGAATGTATTCAATTTCTTGAGCAGTGCATCATGGTTAATGCGGTCGAAGCATTTTACAATATCAGCATAAGCGCACGTATTTGGGCTTGAGCCTAATTGCAATAAATATTGCTCCAATTGCATCGTGACATGAGCGTCCGGGTCGAAATCCATAGCTATCCGGCTCGAATAAGGCATCCCATTCTGGCTCTAAGGCAGCTTTTACTAGAGCTTGGGTTGCTCTATCGTACCGAAGTGGGTATACCTAATGGGCGTTTTTCCGTTTTTCCGGGCTTATCTATCCAGACACGCCGAACGGGTTTTGCCTTATCAGTTAATCTCAGTCGGTCTACAAGTTCCTGCCTTTTTTGAGGGGTTAAACTTTTAACTCCATCTACGAAGAGCGGTTTTCTTGCCTTGATTATCCTGAGTTACCCTGCGAACGGCTAATACCTTTGCCGACCAAGACTTCATCAAGGTTTTCAGCAAGCCTGCGAACTGCACGATGGTCTCCACGCTGTGCGGCTTTGAATATGCGATGAAAGCAACTTAAAGACAGCCCGTTCGATTTGACTCCACGGGATGTTCTTCCATTCCACAGTAGTTTTTAATAACTCTGTATTAGACTTATCCATTGCTACTTAAACCTATTCTTTCCAAACAATCGTGAATCCGCGACTCATATCCTCACCATTACGTGAGGCATTGGCTTCTGATTCAATCCTGCCCCCATATATCTTGGGGCTAGCTACCTACTAGAAAATCGACCGTTTCTAGAGATATATAGGGGTTAATTCGTTCCTAATGACCATTGATTGAACTGTTAGGGCAATGCTCTGTGCCGGGTTTATTTGAGGTCTCAGTCAGGTCGAAACTCAGAGCAGTGACTCGCGCTCATAACCACCCTCGTCCGGGATTGTGGAATAAGCGAATGCCAATCTGCTTCCGTGGGTTGGATATGCCGACAGCCACACTGCTACATGGGATGTACGTTCGTGAAGTACGAGGTATAACTTTGAACGGCTCAAAAACTGAGGACGTAATAGATAAGGACAAAACCATCACACCCGAAGATGAAAATGCAGCATCAGAATGGCGCTGCATCGATTGGAAAAAGGTGGAAATGGCTGTCTTTAAACTCCAAAAACGAATATACAAAGCCGAGTTGCGTGGGGATGTAAAGCGGGTTCGCAGACTTCAGAAGCTGATGGTACATTCTCGGTACGCCAAGCTACTAGTACACTGCGACAGAAATAATCCGTGGGTTTAGACAAGTAGCGGACGACCTTTATAAGTCCATTTGAAAGGTTTAGCCATTGTTTGATTGAAGTAGGTAATGAAGGTCAAAATCCGTTGTTTGAGATGCTCAAGCGAGGTAAAGTTTCCCCGTTTAAGTAAGCGACGCACCAAAATACTGAACCATAGCTCGATTTGATTGAGCCAAGAGGAGTGTTTTGGTGTGTAAACAAAGCGAATTCGATGGGACGTAT
>NZ_JBPAOH010000244.1:0-7251 GCF_050875635.1 Tolypothrix sp. VBCCA 56010 | reverse complement strand
TACTTTGATTGCTACAGCACTCGATTTGGTTAATCCCAAGCATCTAAAAAACTGGTTTACAAACTGCTGTTACTGTACTTCATAAACCCGCAATCTGCTGTATGATAGTTAGGAGTTAGGAGTTATGAGTGATAAATTAAGAGTTAGGAGTTAGGAATTAAGAGTTAAGAATTATCAGTTCTTAATTCCTAACCCCTCACTTTTAACTCCTAACTCTTAACTGCTAACTTTACTTTAAACTCCAAGCGGCAAAAGCCAAAGCACCCCAACCGGCAATAAAAGCTGCACCTTTGAGTGGTGCGATCGCTCTTTGGGTTTCAATCCCGTTGCTGGGAGTCGTTAGGTTTAAAGTCCACATTTTTGACATTGGTGGTTATTTCGCTTATTTTAATAGCTATGCGTTTCATCAAATTTATCTTCAGCCGTGCAGTTATTATTTGCACAATTTGCGCTGACCCTGTTAAAACATTAGCAGCAGCAACACCCACTGCTATCTTTCATGCATTTGATCAACAGTACAGTGATGTCGAACAGTTTGTCTGTGAACTAGGTAAGCAAGGATATTCTCACATACTTACTCCTCCAACCCAAAAGTCTAATCCCAGTCTTGAATGGTGGGCACGCTATCAACCCCTAGACTACAGCGTCATTGAAGGTAGAGGTTCCCAAGAAGATTTAAAAAAACTGATTAATAAAGCTCACAGTTGTAATGTCAAAGTCATTGCTGATGTTGTTTTCAATCACATGGCTAATTTGGATGGCAATGATGATTTTGAAGACTTAACTAAATTTCCAGGTCTTTCTCCACGTGATTTTAATTCTGCCTCAGACCGTCCGGGTAAAAAACCTTGTGGAATTAATTATAGTGATGGTAACAGAAATTCAGAAATTAATTGTTGGTTGGGCGGACTTCCTGACTTGATATTCACCAATAACGTTAAAAAAATTCAAAAAGCTCATTTAAAGAAATTGTTAGATTTGGGAATTGATGGATTTAGGTTTGATGCTGCCAAACATATGCCAGCAGATGTTGTGAAAGAGTACATCAGCTACGTTTCACGAGAAAGCCAAGGAAAAACGTGGAATTATCTTGAAGTGATTACAGATGGTGACACCAGTGCAGAAAACTATAACTGGATTGCTCCTGTTACAGATTTTGTTCTCTACAACTCTATGAAAAATGCCTTCACCTTTGGTGGAGATTTGCGATCGCTTCGAGTTCCCACAGCTGTCAACGATCCGAATAGCGTTACCTTTGGCAGAAACCACGATAATATCCGTGAGATTAACTCCAGTGCTATCAATCCCTACAGCGATCGCTCTCTTTCTTTTTTAGCAACAGCCTACGTACTGGCTAGAGTTAGCGGCACTCCTCTAGTACTCAACTGGGATAACGCGGATGCTTCTTTTATCAAATATGGTGTCAAGTTCCGCCAAATTATGCGCCAACGGGGAAATGAAGGAAAAAACGTTAAAGAAAATGTTTTGGCAGCTGTTGATAGTCCTACTGTGTTGCTGATGGAGCGAGGCAGTGAGGGATTCTTTGTTGTTAATAAAGGTGAGAATAAATTTAATGTGCCAACACTGGATTTAACCCTCACTAATTTGGAGGGATGTTATCGAGAACTCCGCAATAACTTTACTGTTGCTATTGAGCGTCGCAATAACGGTCAAAAATTTATAACTCGTTGGGGTACGTGGAATAGAGGCGGTATGGAAGTCCAGAGGCGCGATGCACTCTACTTTATTCGAGAAGCTTTTAATCAATGTAATGGGTCAAATTCGATTCCAAGGTCGATACATTCTGACACCATCGAGCCTTCTTTTGCAACACACGCCATAATCACCGAAGAGGCAGAGGGGAAGGGAGCAGGGGAGCGCTAGTTTGGTCTTCTCCCTTCATAGAGAGGCGCTTGTCTGCGACACGCACATGCGTTCGCCAAGGGGATCACCTGCGTGGAGCATCTGGCGTGGCAGGGGGAATGCTCCTTCTCCTCTGGTGCAAAGCGCGAAGCGCGTAACGCGCCCTATTAATTAACTAACTATTTAATACTTTAAACTCCAAGCGGCAAAAGCTAAAGCACCCCAACCAACAATAAAAGCTGCACCTCCGAGTGGTGCGATCGCTCCCAATATTTTTACATTTGTTAACGAGAGAGCATACAAGCTACCTGAGAACAAAGCAATCCCAATGATGAACAGCCACCCACTTGCTAATAAAGTTGGTGGCGGAGATTGTTGGTAGATGCTCAATAGTAGTGCTACTAACAATAATGCCAGAGCGTGGTACATTTGATAACGGGCAGCGGTTTCAAAAATTTCTAGCGAGCGATCGCTAATTTTCTCCCGCAATGCATGGGAAGCAAATGCACCACCCGCAACTGACAAACCGCCGAAAATAGCACCTATACTCAAAAAAATTTGCGTCATGGAGTTATCCCATTTTCGCTCTCTTAGGGTTTAGACATCAAAATGATAAGAGATTGCCCCATCTTCGCTTACTTTAAAGTTAGCATGAAATTCTTGCGCTTTTTCATCTAAATATTCTCTAGCGACGGCAGCTGGTAGCTGTGACTGCATTGCAAAGCTTAAAACGGTGACACGTCCATTGTTTTCAGTCAGCATTTGATAAAAAAGAGATTGCAGGCGATCGCTGACCTGTTGATTAATCATTTTTTTCTCTTGCTGACTGTCACGGTACAATCCAAATGCTAGCCATCCTCCCAGTATTAAGGTAGGAACGCCAAAAACGAAATAACGCACGGCATCATTATCATTAACAGAGGCAGTATTTGCAGGTGTAAACTCTATCTCATCAACATCTATCCGTATTTGCTGAGACTCCTTGTGCATAGCAATTTTGTCAAATACCGATGAAACTGATAAAGTCATAAACATAAATCCGAGTGTAAGCAGCCATCCAGAAGCTAATTTTCCAGCTGTCTTCATAGTTCCACTTTAAAAAATGAACTTTGTTTGTGATTCTAACCTCACTTGCCTACATGTTCCACTAAGTCTTTGTACTACCGTATGACGTTAGAGATTTTCATACACCTCGTCATCGTTGCGCTTGCCTACTCGAAAAACTTCGATTGCATCCTCTGAAATTGTGTAAAGAATGCGATACTCACCACTATCGACTCGATAAACACCTGAATATCCCTTCAGTTGCTTATAATCTTGAGGTCTAGGATTTTCTGGTAGCAGCAAAATTTTAGTCATCACCTGCTTAAAAAATTTGGGGTGCAAATCGACTAAATCTTTACGAGCAGATTTGGTAATACGTAAAGCAAGCAGACCGGATTCAGTCATTCAAAATATTTTCTACTGTAAAATCAGTGTTATGAAGTTTGTTGTACTCAGTAATCACTTCTTCTACTGAATAAGACTCAGCGTTACTTTCAGTTACTGCACGTCGAAAATCTGCCACATCTGTTGCATCTTCCAATGCTTCCAAACGCTTTAAGTCCGCATAGCTGATAACTGCTGCAATAACCTGTCCTTCTGATTCAATGACAATACGTTCCTGTCCTTCTTCCACAAGAGCGAGAAGTTCTGAAAACTTTTCTTGTGCCTGAGTTGCTTCGACTTTTGTCATGTTAATACTTGGTTATGGCATCAGCAGATGATTCTGTTTTCAAACATAGCACAGCAGCTTTGAGGAGTTTGGGAGAAGTTTCCTATACCATATTTGTTAAGGAGGGGTTTTTAAGGGCATAGGAAATCAGATTTTAAAGATGAAACAGGTAACTAATGTTGCCTCGATCGCTGGCTTCAAAAGTAGCGTTGAATTCTTTAGCTTTTTGATCGAGATATTGTTTAGCTTGTTCCCCAGATAGCTGTGTCTCCATCGCTAACTGTAAGACGGTAATTCTACCATTATCGGCTTTGAGCATTTGATAAAAAGTAGAATCTAGGCGATCGCGTAACAATTTTTGATGTCTTCTACGCAACCCCCAAAGCATGTATCCTCCCCCTGCTGTGAATGGCACACCAAAGGCTATTCCGGCAAAAAAAGCATCTTTCGCTTCTTGCTGTTCTATGGTAGTGTGGTCTTTATCTGCTAACTGCAATAAGCTAGAAGCACTCATTATCAAACATATAAATCCGAAGGAAATCAAGAACCCAGCAGTTATTTTGGTGAGGAATTTCATAATTGCGGCAAAATATAAAAGCTATATTGCCGCCATCTTAACCTCACTTACGTGTAGCTTCCAGTATTCGCGAAAAGTAAAAGCGAGTGCGAGTCATTGACTGTCTTTCGACGCTAAAGCCGTTTTTTTCTAGTATTTTCACCACATCAGCTTCCCGATGCAAATAAGCGCGAGTTGCTTTACTCGGTCCTGGGAAAAAACTGCCTATTTTTTTGAGTATACTCAGGGCGAAGGTTTTCGGCGCAAAGCTGAGAATTACCCGCGACTGTGCTAAAGAAGATAGATGAGAAATCATCTCGTCTGCCTTTTCTTGGGGATAGTGGATGAGAACATCCAGGCAAATGACGGTATGATAACTACCACTTAAGGCTTCTAAATCTTGGACGGTGAAAGTCGGATTTTCTACTTGTCCTAAAGTTTCTAAAGCTCTATCCTTTGCTTCCTCCACCATTTTGTCAGAAATATCGCTGGCATAAACTTTTGCATTCTCTGCCGCTAGGGGGATGCTAAGACTACCCACACCACATCCAGCATCGCAGATTGATATTTCTGCTAAATTGCGATCGCCTTTTAACCAGCTAAGGACTGTATCGACGGTTTGCTGATGTCCGTTGCGGATGTCTAGCTGAACTTTGTTGACTTCGCCATCACCATAAATACGTCTCCAGCGGTCGAAGCCTGTGGAATTGAAATAATTTTTAACAATTGTTTTATCGTCGGTTGCGTTCATGTTGAATTTTTAAGGGTTCCCAATGCTTAAAAATATCACTAATAGCAACCGTCAAGAACGCTCTTCCAAATTTTTCTGTACTCAAATATTGCACCTTGCCCTAACGACTGAAAGTCGCGGCTATACGAACGAAGTCCGCCTGCGCGGACTAAGAGGAAAATCAACGGTTTTGAAGTTTGCGTAGGCTAATAGCTTTGGTAGCGATCGCTTTTGCGCCAGTCGATGTGCGAACCGACAAGAGCGATCGCTTTTACAGATTTTTTGTGATATAGTCTCATGCAAAGATGCAAGGAGCGCTTTTGGCATAGGTGAAGCGATCGCATGGTTTTATAACTAATCTGCAAATTGCTCTTTAGACAATAATGGCTCAAATGATTGGTAAGCTTCATAATTACGAAAATGTCGAGCATATAAATCAACACCATCTTCAGATGAATCAAAGTCATCATACAAAACTGAATTCACGTCTACTACTTGTTGTAAAGACCAAGTAATAGTTTCTCCATTCTCATTTGTATAGCTGACATTTTCGTTTTTACCATGCTTAATAGCTTTTTCTTTTGCTGACTGTAAAGAGGTAGCTTTAATCATAACAAAGCTTTCTTGATACAAAGGTTGATAATCAGGTTTATCTGAAGATGATTTATAGAGAATGATAGCAATATAGAAGGATTCTACTTTATCTACACTTTCAGTTTCCATCTCATCTTCTTCACAAGTCTTATTTTTATTCGTAATATCTGATTATGGAAAGGGTAAATAAACTATGCGGTCTTGATATTCACCATCTTCTGAAGCTAAAGCAACTAATATTAATTCTTCTATGTTTTCAGCAACACTTAAATTCGGATTGAGAATAAAAATTCCTGGTATGTGACGACTCATAGCAATATGATCGGCTAAATGTACTGGCATGGAAGTGCGGTTGTTTGTGACTAATATAAAATTATTTTCCTCACACCAACATATAATTTCTGGATCGAGTGTTCCTTTCGGTGGTGTTCCTGGTTCTCCTACTACCTGGATAAAAATATCAGGTTCTTTTAGTTTCATTTGATTTGGATATAGAGAATTGACATTTTCATCAATCAGATATCTCAGCGTCATCTATTTGTTTTTTGGCTTGTCTTGCAGTTCGGAGTTGGCGGAGTTTTTCTGATACTGGTGGGGGATTAAGCCGCTGTTCTTCTCTCATTCTATGACCATGTTCTAGCCAGTTTTTCATGTAAGCACTTACAATTTCTTTGTTTTGCAAATAGTAAAGAATAGTCGCATATACTTGTTCTAAGGAAATTGATTTATATATTTGGGCAATTTCCTCTGGAGAGCGTCCACAATCAATGTATTCATAAAGAATTGTTTCAATTCCTATTCTGGAATTTTTCAGTCTAATATCTCCAGGAGAGAGAAAGTTGAAATATTCTGCAATATCTTTAGATATAGCTTGACCTATATCTATGGTTTTGCTGTTCATAAATTTGAAACTATGATTTCCCAAAAATTTGGAATTAACAGGTTAAATTTATTGTAATAATTTAATTTATTTACTGCCGAAACCAAGCGCGTACCCAACGCCACAACCGACGCAACCAAGCCCAAAACCCACGACGGGGGACTACAGGCTTTTTTGGTTGAGAGAGACGCTCAATTGAATTGTTGCAATCTTGCATATTAGCATCAAGTCCCATTACCTGAAAAAGTTCACGGGCATTGCGATAAGCACCCAGCGCATCTGATTCTCGATTGAGGTTTTCTAAGGACAAACCTAAATTAAACCAGGCTTTAGCTTCCCCATTTCGATCGCCTATCTCCGTAGCTATATTCAAAGACCGCTCGAAGAACTCAATTGCTTGTTGGTACTGTCCCTGGTATAAGTAAGCAAGACCCAAACTCATTAAGCATAAGCCTTCAGTATTGCGATCGCCTATCTCCCTAGCTATTTTTAAAGACTGCTGGAAGAAATCAATCGCTTTTTGGTATTGCCCCTGGTATAAGTAAGCAAGACCCAAATTCATTAAGCCTAAGCCTTCAGAATTGCGATCGCCTATCTCCATAGCGATTTGCTTTGACTGCTGAAATAACTCAATCGCTTCTTGGTACTGTCCCTGAGAGGAGTAAGCATTACCCAAATTACCTAAGGATTTGCCTTCAGTACTGCGATCGCCTATCTCCTTAGATATTTCCAAAGACTGGTGGTAGAACTCAATCCCCCGTTGGTACTGTCCCAGGGAGTTGTAAGCATTGCCTAAATTGTTTAAGGAATTACCTTCGCCATTGCGATCGCCTATCTCCCTAGATATTTCCAAAGACTGCTGCAAGAACTCAATCGCCCGTTGGTACTGTCCCAGGGAGTTGTAAGCATTGCCC
>NZ_JBPAOH010000243.1:0-7256 GCF_050875635.1 Tolypothrix sp. VBCCA 56010 | reverse complement strand
TTATCGCGCCCGTGCCTTGAGAGCTTTAGCAGAGAAACTGCCAGAGTTGTTGCCAGAAGCACTGGCTGCTGCCAGGTCGATTCAGGATGAGGATTCTCGCGCCCGTGCCTTGAGAGCTTTAGTAGAGAAACTGCCAGAGTTGTTGCCAGAAGCACTGGCTGCTGCCAGGTCGATTCAGAATGAGAGATATCGCGCCTATGCCTTGAGTGCATTAGCAGAGAAACTGCCACCAGAGTTGTTGCCAGAAGTACTGGCTGCTGCCAGGTCGATTCAGTCTGAGACTTATCGCGCCGATGCCTTGAGAGCATTAGCAGAGAAACTGCCAGAGGTGTTGCCAGAAGCACTCGCTGCTGCCAGGTCGATTCAGGATGAGTCAAATCGTGCCAAAGCCTTGAGTGCTTTAGCAGAGAAACTGCCAGAGGTGTTGCCAGAAGCACTGGCTGCTGCCAGGTCGATTCAGTCTAAGTATTCTCGCGCCGATGTCCTGAGAGTATTAGCTTTAGGTCTGTCACAAATGCCATCTGCGACACTTTTCCCCCTTTGGCGAGATATACTTCATGAATTATCCCTTCGCACTCGTCCTAACTTGCTGCAAGATATGACGGCATTGTTTTCAGTTATCTTTGCATTAGGTGGTGAAGCAGCAACGGCAGAAATTGCCCGTGCGATTCAGGATGTGGGGCGATGGTGGCGGTAATTTAACAGTTATTAGTTTGTTAGACATCGCAATTTTACAGCTACTCAACCCAGTTCTCTAATAACAGCGTAAAAATGCGAGAGAATTCTCGGATATTATTGGTGACGAGGGTAATACCGTTTCACTTTAAGGTTGATACAAATAGGCAGCAGGGGGCAGGGGGCAGGGAGCAGGGGGCAGGGGGAAAGGAAAAAGAAAGAATAATTTGTATCAGATTTTTCGTGAAATGGTATAACTCCTAAATTTAGAGCATGAGCGGCGATGAGCATATCCATTGCACCAATGATGAGTCCTCTACTTTCGCGATCGCAGTTTATAGAAGTGCTTACGCCTATATTGGTCTTTCTTACAGAATACAAACGCTTTCGCAGTTTATAGAAGTGCTTACGCCTATATTGGTCTTTCTTACAGAATACAAACGCTTTCGCAGTTTATAGAAGTGCTTACGCCTGTTGTTGCACTGCCTAGGTAGCGATATATAGCAACAAATTGGTGTCTACGCACTCCCCAACAAACTGAAGCGGTATGCCTCGTGACGGGAGCGGTATGCCTCGTGACGGGAGCGGTATGCCTCGTGCCGGGAGTGGTTTCCCTCGTGCCGGGAGCGGTCTTCCTCGTGACGGGAGCGGTATGCCTCGTGCCGGGAGCGGTCTCTTTCGTGCCGGGAGCGGTCTTTCTCGTGCCGGGAGTGGTCTCCCTCGTGCCGGGAGCGGTCTCCCTCGTGCCGGGAGCGGTCTCCCTCGTGCCGGGAGCGGTCTCCCTCGTGACGGGAGCGGTCTCTTTCGTGCTGGGAGCGGTTTCCCTCTCCTGTCGGAGACGCTACGCGAACGTGACGGGAGCGATCTCAGAACTTATGGGAGCCGTCTCCTTTAAAACTTTTATCAAGCTTAGACAATTATCTCTATAAATACCAACATCTAGTAATTAAATTCCGAAAAATTACTGCTATCACCTGAAAATTTTATGAAAAAAAATTGTGAGTTACGCTGAACCGGAACGCGGTTTAATTGAGGCAAGCTAGCTCTAGAAGCATCTGAAAAGAATAAATTTATGTCTCGTCAAAAACGCACATCCCGCATTTTAGTAAAAGCTCAGTTAAGATCCGCTGGATTGAAATCGATTCTTCCAAGCATCAAATTTGATGAAGATTATAGTATGGAAAAACTGATTGAGTCAATTGAGCAGTTAAATAACAAACTTGATGTTTATAACACCGCTTTGTCTGTGATTGACTCTTCTAAAACTGAAATTGAAGATATGGAAAAAAACTTGAGTCAGCTTTGTGAGAAGATGCTGATGGTGGTTGCTATCAAATACGGCAAAGACAGCCGCGAATATGAAATGGCAGGTGGTGTTCGTAATAGCGATCGCGTCCGCAAAATCAGGTCGAGCCGCTTGAAAAATGTGGCAGAACAAACATCAGATGAGAATGTGAAAACTGCATAGTAGCGAGTGTCTTAAAAGTAAGCGCGATCGCGCTTTCAATTTGACCACTCAAATTAATCATGCGATCGCTATATGCTTACAAACATTACTCAGATTGTTCGTCTAGATAAGATTGGCGGCTATGGCGAACATGAATAACTGCTACAATATCTTCTTCAACGATAAACAAAACTCGATATTTTTTTTGTTTTCCAACCCAGAGTTGCCTAATTTCACGACCAATCATTGCTGCTTCTGGTGCTACGCTACAGCGATTAGGAAATTTTTTAAGTGAGGCGATCGCATCTTGAAGTTCGTAATACCAATTGTTGGCTATTTCCGGACTCAGATTGTCGCATATCCAACGGTAAGATGTTTCTATTTCTTCAAAAGCAGTTGGTTGAATAAGAACCTGGTAATTCATCAACGGGGTGGAATGCTGAGTTTGTGCTGTAACGTTGCTAAGGCTATATCCGCAGGAATTCCTTCACCTCGATCAAACTCATCTAGTCCTTTACGAATACCTACTATTGTTTCTAAGTAATCAATACGTTCTAACAGTTCTCGGTATGTGTATCGAGACTGCTCTGGGTCTGTTTTGAGCGATTGCAAAAAGCCAAGCACATCTTCTAAAAGTTCATTTGGAGTGCTGTCAATTTCTTGTAATAGCAATTCTTTGATCGTCATTACAGTTATAGACATTAAAATTTATATTTTTAGTATAGCCATTTTTCTCGTTGAAAATAACAGAAAAGCTATACCTTGCGATCGCGCTTGCAATTTAGTCACTTAAAATTATGCGATCGCGCTTTCAATTTGACCACTCAAATTAATCATGCGATCGCACTGAAAAATCTGGCAATCTTCGGACAATATCAAGCGGACTTGATATAACTACTATGTACTAAACTGCTGGGCATAAAATCGCGCATAACGACGCTCAAGGGTTAACAATTCCTCATGAGTGCCAGATTCGACAATTTGCCCGCGTTCCAGAACTAAAATGCGAT
Source organism: Tolypothrix sp. VBCCA 56010 (assembly GCF_050875635.1). Lineage (NCBI taxonomy): Bacteria > Bacillati > Cyanobacteriota > Cyanophyceae > Nostocales > Tolypothrichaceae > Tolypothrix > Tolypothrix sp. VBCCA 56010. Next base: position 4,124 of record NZ_JBPAOH010000243.1, on the reverse strand, counting down.
CGCATCTTCTCACCGTAGATAACCGATGGGCAATAATAAATACTGTCCGATCTGCCATTAATCTTTCGAGTGCTTCTTGCACCAAAGCTTCTGATTCTGAATCGAGTGCAGATGTCGCTTCATCTAAAATCAAAATTCTCGGATTTCGCAGAACAGCACGAGCGATGGCTATTCTTTGTCTTTGTCCACCGGATAAATTCACTCCTCTTTCACCTACCCAAGTATCATAACCCTCAGGTAATTGCATTATAAATTGATGTGCGTTAGCAATTTTCGCTGCTTCTTCTACAGCTTTCATCTCAAAAGCATCTTGTCCGAAAGCGATATTTTGGGCAATTGTCCCGGAAAACATGATAGTTTCTTGAGGAACAATAGCAATTTGTCGTCGCAGACTATCTAGCGTCACATCGCGAATATCAACACCATCAATTAAAATTTGACCAGCTTCGGGATCGTAAAAACGGGGTAGAAGATTGACGAAAGTAGTTTTACCAGCACCAGAAGCACCAACTAAAGCGATCGCTTCTCCTGGCATCGCCAATAAACTGATATCCTTAATTACAAATTCGCCTTTTTTGTAAGCAAAGGAAATATGACGATATTCCACCTTGCCGCTGACATCAGGTAGAGCGATCGCATTTAATTTTTCCTCCACCGTTGGTTGAATTGCCAACAACTCAAAAACGCGGTCTACAGAAGCTTCACCCTGTTTAAATTCGTTGTAATTGCTGGTAACATGACCAATCGGATCGATTAATAACGCACCTGCTGTTAAAAAGGCGACAAATTTATCAACCGTCAAATTACCTGTAGCAATTTGCCAACCACCGACGAAAAGTAAAATTAAAATACTGACAGCTTCTAAAAATCCGATGATGGGTATCTGAATTGCTTTGAGACGTTCCGCTGAGTACTTGGCTTTCATCGTGCGATCGGCTTCTCGACTAAAGCGGGCGATTTCGTACTTCTCGGCTGCGAAGGCTTGGATAATCCTAATACCGCTAAAAACCTCAGTTAATATTGCCGATAAATCAGATACATGACTTTGACTTTTGAGCGAAAATATACGCAAACGTTCGCCAAACCACCCAATTAAAACGCCCATCAACGGCGCAACGATAATAATAGCTAAGGTTAATTGCCAATTTAACCAAATCATGTATACAGGAATTGCCACCAACTGCAAAACGCAGGGGATAAAGTCGTGAAAGAGTTTATGCACAACTTCCCCAACTCTGTCAACATCTTCGGTCATTCGATAAGATAAATCGCCTGTTTTTGCAGTTTCAAAATAGCTAAGATTCAGCTTTTGCAAGTGGGTGTAGATATACTTGCGAAGATTAAAAGCTACTCGCAGAGCGGCTTTTGCCATGTATATATCTTGTACAGATTGAAAAAAACCTCTGACAAGAAACACCGCTGCCAGCATTGCAATTTCGAGAGCGATCGCAGATAAATTTCTCCCACCAAAGACACTTGCAAATTGACGCGCCAGTGTAATCAGAGCTAAAGTTGCTAATACATATCCGAAAATGCCAATAAAACCCTTGACAATATTGTGCCATTGGGGTCGAATATACGGTAAAAGTTGCCAGTAATTAGAGCGCGTTTTCAAGCTGTCACATCCACACAAATATTTTCTTTGTTTGACGCTATCAGCTTTTGTGTAGTTTCACAAACAGTTCTATTAGTCCGCGCAGGCGGACTTAGTTTGTATAGCCGCGACTTCAGTCGTCGGGTACTCACCTATAACTGTTGCAGGTTCTGATTCAATATCATCTACTTTATGGAATCCCCCAGCAAGCCAGCTATCAGCGACATCTTTAATGAAACTGGCTAGAGGTATAGCGATTAATAAACCTAATAATCCGCCTAATTTAGCACCTAACAATAAAGAAATTACCACCCACACCGGATTTAAACCAGTCAAATTACCTAAAATGCGAGGCGCAATAAAGTTAGAATTTACTTGATCGATCGCTACAGCAACGCCTAAAACTTCTACCCCTAACCAAAAGTTTTGCAACGCTACCAAAAGACTGACTATACTGATACCGATCCCCGTACCAAAAGGAAACAAAGAGAAAAAGCCAATTACAATCCCAAAAAGTAAAGCCAAGGGAACTTGTAAAGCTAAAAACGTCAGAGTAAGTGCTACTCCCAGCACGGCGCCCAAGGTAGCTTGACCGATAAAATAATTATGAAAATCTTCGCGCAGTAATTGCCGTACTGGTGTGCCAATCCGAGACGGTATCCATTGATAAAGTCCGTCCCAAAGGCGATCGCCATTGTACACCAGATAGATAGTCAGCACCACCGCCAGCAGACCGTTGACAACAATATTGATAGTATCTACAGCAAAACCGAGAATTTGACCTGTAAAAGTTTGCAGTTGGCTAGATAATCGGTCGAGTACTTGGTTAACTAAACCACTTAAATTAATCGGTAGCTGTTGTTGATTTAAAGCCCAATCTTGAAAAGCTTGCAGTTGGTCGGTTCCAGAATCAATCCAACTCGGCAAAATGTTGGCTAGTTCGTTGAGTTGTGCGAGAATTCGGGGAACTAAGGTGATACCCAAAGCTACTAAAATCACCACACTCAACAGCAAAACTACCACAATAGCCAAGTTGCGTTTAACCCCTCGTCGCTGTAAAAACTGAATTGGATAATCCAAAACAAAAGCTAGCAAAATTGCAGCAACAAAAACGCTTACCAAAGGTTGAAAATATTTTACAACCTGGATCAAGAGCCAACCGTTAAGAATGGCAAGGGGAAATGCCAATCCTAAACTTAACCATCGTGGCAATTTGTTTGCTGTTTGCATCATTGGAGAATTGATAGTAGTTAGTGGGGCATCGGGCATCGGGCATCGGGCATGGGGCATCGGGCATTGGGCATGGGGCATGGGGCATGGGGCATGGGGCATGGGGCATTGGTAATAATTATTTCCCCTTTCCCCTTTCCCCTTTCCACTTTCCCCTTTCCCCTTTGCCTAATGCCCATTGACGGCAGGTGCTTCAAGTCGGCAAAGCCGCCCAACGCACTGCCTCCCCAATGCCCAATGCCCATTACCTACTAACCATTTTCATAAAATCCAGCATAATTCGCTGAGGTATTATTCCTAAAGGTCGTACTTCGAGCGCGATCGCACTATAACAACTTCCCTGTAAAATATCGGATGGTGTCAATAATCCCATATCCCAGCCTTCATTCAGAACCAGTTGATTGAATTCTACTTCTAGAGGTGCATAAAAGACATGACGCACTGCCCTTTCATCGGGATAATAGCCAAAAAAAGCAAATGTTGGTGGTAAATTATAGCCGATTTCTTCTAAAATTTCTCGCTTTAGTGCTATATCTGGAGTTTCGCCCGGTTCGATATGTCCGCCAAATAGCGCCCATTGACCAGGATAGGGAATATTGGGGATGTTGTCACGCAATTGCATGAGAAACTTGTCTTTTTGGTAGAGAATAGCGATCGCTACTTGCACCTGTTGATTAGTCATAAAATTTGAACTGACGATTTAAAGTAACTATAATTACTCTTCCTCTAAATAAATTTCCCCAAACTCTTTGCCCCCCAAAGGGATACTTTGGTAATTCACTTTAGCCTTAACTACCACTGATTGTCCCTCTTTCCAATCAGTTTGATTGGTTAAAACCCAGATTTTGCCAGTTGAGTCATTGATTTGATAAACCTGCTGCTTGACAAGAGGAACTGATGAGTTTACCTTACCTTGAATGTAAACTGTACCTTTGTCTTGCCGTGGTTTCAGTTCCCGAATCGGGGTAACATTAACACCGATACTGAAGTTAACGCTATTTAACCCAGACTGCCCAGAATAACCACAACTAGATAATGCAAATAAACACAAAACTGTCAACCCCCAGTAGTAGTAAAAATTATTTTTTTTGTTTGTTGCATCATAGCTATGTGTTGAGGGAATTTTTGCATTACTTTCTTGCCTTGTCACCAGTTTCATAAAGTTAGTTCTCATTAATAGTATTCATTGGGAATTGGGAATGGGGAGGGGGGGAGTGGGAGAGGGGGGGAGTGGGGGAGGGGGGGAGTGGGAGAGGGGGGATGGGGGGGGGGGGGCGAGGGGAGTGTTAGCCAACAATTC
>NZ_JBPAOH010000242.1:0-7273 GCF_050875635.1 Tolypothrix sp. VBCCA 56010 | reverse complement strand
CGCGTCTGGCTAAGGCGTGAATGCTTTCCGAGGGATAACCGCTTCCATGCTCCCTGTGAAGAAAGAAGTAAATGTCTAGACTTGTCTAGGTTTTATATAGCAGATAATGTTGCGTGTGAGTACCAAGTCTGTAGAGGAGTGCAAAGCGATCGCACTAATGCTTCGGTGTTTATTAAATATTTCGTATCAAGCTAGCCCTGAGCTAGCTTAATAAATAATTTTGAGAATTCAAAGCGCGTTTTAGTTGCTGAATTAAATAATTTAACAGCAATCTATGTTTTAAGTAGAAAGGCGCAAAAAAACTGAAGTATGTAACGAAAAGTAAAGTTGTTTAAAAACCTCTTCCCTTCTGCCTTCTGCCCTCTGCCCTCTGCCTTGTCATAACGACAATTTTTAACGCCGACCTACTTAAGGGTGTGCAACTGTACTTCTAAAACTTTTTAGCTTGAATTTTGTCAAAGATAGCACCTTCATCAAAGAATTTCTTCTGTATTTCATTCCATCCTCCTAAATCTTGAGCTTTGAAGAGAGTTTTAATTTGGGGAAAATTGCCTTCGACTTCTTTTGCAATCGTCAGGTCAACCGGACGAAATCCCAATTTGGCAAACTCTCGCTGCGAGTCTGGGGTGTAAAGAAATTTGATAAATGCTTCTGCAACCGAGCGAGTACCGTGTTTCTCCACATTTTTGTCTACAACAGCAACAGGATTATCGATGGAGATATTTACATCAGGTACAATGTATGGGACTTTTTCACCATCTTGTTGTGCCAATGAAATCATCTCGTTTTCATAGTTGAGCAGAACATCACCCTGACCTTCTTTAAAGAACAATTCGCTAGCATTGCGAGCAGTTTTGGGCAACAAAGGTACATTCTTATAAACTTTGGAGATAAAGTTTATTGCTTGATTCTCATTTCCGCCAGTTTTTGTCACAGAACCCCAGAGACTAAGGAAGTTCCAGCGAGCACCACCAGATGTTCTCGGATCAGCTGTCACCACCTTTACGCCATCTTGTGCCAAATCTGCCCAAGTTTTGATGTTTTTAGGATTACCCTTACGGATAGCGATCGCGTTTAGAGATTTGGTAACAATTGCATCATTAGGCGCTTCTTTTTCCCAACCTGGTTGAATAAAACCTGCCTCAACAATTTTATTAATATCAAGGGCAAGTGACAGGTGTACCACATCAGCTTCCTTACCGTCAATCACGGCAAGGGTCTGGGAACCAGAGCCATCATAGCTTTGATTGAAAGTGATGTTTTGATTATGTTCTTTCTTCCACTTCTCTATAAATTTGGGAATGATCTGCTGGTATGCTGCGTTAGTAACCGAGTAAGAAACAAACGTTAGGGTTACATCACTTTTGGAAGTTGCACCAGCATTACCCGCGTTATCTGCATTGCGTGAGGAGCAGGCTGTCATCATTACACTCAAGCTAACTCCGACTAAAAATAGGCAGATAAAGCCCCATGAAGAATGCCTGTGCGACCAACTTCGTATTGGTTGTATGCACCACTTTCTTAAAGGCTGCAAAGCTTTAAGAGTATAAGTTTGAACTAATTTGATTAAGTGTCTCCTTGATTTAGGAAGACTTTGCCACTGGTTCATCTATTTTTTCCTCTGAAACTGCGGTATCTTGGGCGGAAAACAGTAGTTCAGGAGAATTATAAAGCAGTAGCTAAAAACACATAACCTTTTGTTAACCTAATTTAAACAAATTCGGGACTTACGCAAGTGTAACTATTACTCAATTTCAGCCGTTATCCTTCTAACTGTGAGACACTATAATTAATTACTCACAATGCCCTTTCCGGCGGACACAGGCTTTGGATACTAGCCTGGGAACTTTGTGAGGTTCCACTCTCTTGTGGGACTTCGTGTCGCACCTATCCTTCCCCACCTTGCTTCGCCCGTGGGTGGGGTATCTTATAGAAAGAACGATGAACATATCTATTGATACCCGCATTCCTTTCCCACGTTCCTTAGTTTATGCCACTTACCGGGACAAGTTAATTGAGCTTGTTCCTTACATGCCAAACGTGCGCTACATCAAACTTGAGTCACGTCGTCAAGAGGCTGGACAAATTTACTGCGTCAACCAGTGGCGAGGTGGCGGTGATATTCCAGTGGCAGCAAGGGCTGTACTCAGCGAAAACATGCTGACGTGGAGAGAGTATACTACATGGAACGAGTCAGAGTTTACGGTCTCCTGGCGTATCGAAACCCAAGCTTTCACTGAAGCAGTTCACTGTGCTGGGAAGAATTGCTTTATTGAAGACGGCAATACTACTTTAATTGAGAACCGTGGCGAACTAACAATTGATCCCAAGCAAATCAAAGGAGTACCAGGGTTCCTGACAAATCAAGTTGCGCTTGTGGTCGAAGATTTCCTGGGCAAAAATATTCAACCCAACTTGTTGCAAATGAGTCAGGGAGTGCGTCAGTATTTAGAGCCACAAACTAAAGGCTGAAACGCCCAGACAAGATGACACAAAGATTTTTGCCTTCTTTGCGTCGCTGCGAGCATCATCTTGAGTGTGGAAATAGTTTTTCAACTGATGCCAAAACAGGTATAAAATAATTTGTCAGTGTAAAAGCATCAACGCCCAATTCTGTGCGCTCACCAGCCGCTAAAATACCCGCTTGCGAATGCCACCAAGCAGCAGTTGCGACAATCTCCTCTACAGAAATATGCTTAGATTTAGCTTGCGCTAACAGCCCACCGAGTAATCCCGTTAAGACATCACCGCTACCACCACGGGCTAAAGCTGGAGTGCTTTCAGGATTAATCCAGACTGAATTTTGGGAGTTGGCGATCGCTGTTCTCGCTCCTTTTAATAATACTATCGCCCCACTTTGCGCCGCAGCTTCGCGCACGGCACGCACTCTGTCTTTCATCGGATCGGGGAGATCGGGAAACAATCGCTTGAATTCACCAGCATGAGGGGTAAGAATTGTTACTGCTTGCCGTTTTTCTAAAGTGGGAATAGTTCCCATCTGTGCGAGGATATTTAAGCCATCAGCATCAAGAATTAGAGGGCGATCGCTTGACAAAACTTGTTGTACAATCGGTGTGGCATCTCGCGTTAAACCGGGACCGCAGGCGATCGCATTAAATGAACTCAAGTCGGTATTTTCGGGTAATTGCAAAGAAGCGATCGCACCAGTTTGAGTTTCCGGACAACCGATAATTAGTGCTTCTGGTAATTGTGCCACCAAAAGCGGTTTCAAAGATTCGGGTACAGCGATAGAAAGCATTCCCACACCACTTACCCTCGCACCCAAAGCGCTTAAAATTGCACCTCCAGAATAGCGACGCGAACCGCAAATCAGCAGTAAATGTCCTTCCTTATATTTGTGCGTGACGGCGGGACGCGGTAGCGGTAAAGTTGAAATTGCAGTGGTTTGAGTGATGCGGTGAATTTTGTTAGTTCCCACAACAGCTTGCACATCAGCCAAAGGGATATCAAAGTCGATTAATTCAGCTTTGCCAACATATTCTAAAGCATGGTCTTGCAATAAACCCAGCTTCCACAAACCCAAGCAAAACGTGTGTGTAGCGCGAATCGCAGTCCCCAAAACCTCACCTGTATCAGTGTGCAACCCCGAAGGCAAATCAATGCTGATAATGGGTTTATACCAAGAATTAATTTGATTTATAGTATTAGCGATCGCATCTTGTAACGTTCTTTCCAAACCAAATCCAAACAACCCATCAATCAACAGATCGCAATCTGACAGTTGCTCTATCGATTCATAATAGGGGATACCCAAACTCTCAGCATACTGCAAATGTTGCGAAGTTAATTCTTTCAGCTTAGAAAAAGAAGAATATATCTTGACATCATAGCCGCAAAAGTGCAACTCACGAGCGACAACCAAAGCATCCCCACCATTATGACCCGGACCTATGAGAATTCCTACACGCTGCGTCTGCGAACTAGGGTAAAGCGCTTGGACACGACGGAAAATTAATCCCGCGACTTTTTCCATTAAAGCAGCTACAGGCATTCCAGCCGCAAATATCCGCGCTTCAATATCGCGCATTTGCTGTGCCGTAACTATTATTTGGGAAATTTGTTCTTGCCGATCTACCATGAGTCACAAGTCACAAGTCACAAGTCAGGAGTTAAGAATTAGGAGTTGGGGATTTTAATTCCTCACTTCTGACTCTTAACTCTTAACTTTACTTTTACCTCAGCACTAAGCACTCAGTACTCAGCACTTTGTTACTTTCCGTAATAAACTCTGGCATTACCGAAGCCTAAATTTCGCAGATAACTGTTCCATTGTTCTGCTTGTGCGCGTTGAAAAAAAGGTCCTACAGCTATATGCGATCCTCGTGGTTGGTTTCTTTGCAATATTGCCGCGCTTTGTCCGATGTTGCGTCTGATTTTGTCTTCAATGGTTGGTAAGTCTTGCGATCGCGCCGGAATCGCTACATAGTAATAGTTACTTCTATTATTTGGATAATAGCCTCCTGAATAGCCTCCTGAATAGCCTCCTGAATAACCTCCAGAATAACCTCCAGAATAACCTCCTGAATAGCCTCCAGGTATTTCTTGTCCGTTAGATAAACTGACGACCCGTATTCCATTGATTCCGTTGTCTGCCAGTTCTCTGACGCGGCGTTGGGCGTTATCTGGTTTACTAAAGGTTCCAGCTTGGATTACAGAACGTCCTTGATATTGTCTTAATAAAGCTGTGGGTTCAACTCGGCGTACTTGTTGCAGTAGTCCATAATTATTATCGACAAAAACCACGTACCTAGAAAAGTTCTGATTGTCTTGATATTGGTATTGATTTTGATTTTGGTATTGATTGTCATACTCATATTGTAATGGTGGAGTTGTTTGGTTGATAATTTGAGAATTGTTGTCATATTGTTGCGCTGAATCGAGCTGCGGTAATGCTTGCTGATTAGAGGGAGTCTGTTGCAAGTTGGGCGGTAGTTGTGGTAAAGGTTGAGCAAGCAAAACGCCGCCGCTATTGATTTGCGCTTGTGCTGAGTTAGAGTAGAAGAGTACCGAAAGCAGGGGAAGTAGCGAAAGTAAAGAAACTAAGGAAGTAAATTCTTTCCTTTTGACTTCTGCCTTTTGTAGAGACGCGAAATTTCGCGTCTCTACAACTTCTACCTTTTGCCTTCTGCCCTTATATAATTGACTCGGTATTGCACTTAACATAAGTTCTGTCAATATTTCTAGATAATTTTTTACTGGAACTAATCAGTTAACCGTTGTAGTAAATACATAGTGTTAGCTTAGAATAAGTTGCCTAAGCTCGATTTACGGATATGAAAAAAGTCGTCGTTGGTCTTTCTGGTGGCGTTGACAGTTCCACTGCTGCTGCTATCCTGCACAATCAAGGCTATGAAGTTGTTGGTTTGACTCTTTGGCTGATGAAAGGCAAAGGTCAGTGCTGTTCTGAGGGTATGATCGACGCGGCTTATATCTGTGAACAATTGGGTATTCCCCATCAAGTTGTTGATATTCGCGAAGTCTTTCAAACCAACATTGTTGATTATCTCGTATCTGGTTACAGCGCCGGTATTACACCTTTGCCTTGTTCCCAGTGCAATAAAACTGTAAAGTTTGCTCCAATGGTACAATATGCCCGTGAACAATTGGGATGCGATCGCATCGCCACGGGTCATTATGCCAAAATTAGCTACAACGAAGCTAGCAAACGTTACGAGCTTTTACGCGCTGTAGACCGCAATAAAGACCAATCTTATTTTCTCTACGATTTGTCGCAAGATTTACTTGCGGCTACAGTGTTTCCACTTGGAGAATTAAATAAGACAGACACGCGGCGCATCGCCGCTGAATATAACTTGAAAACCGCTGACAAGCCAGAAAGCCAAGATTTGTGCTTGGTAGAAAGTAACGGCTCAATGCGGGCGTTTCTAGATAAGTATTTAGCACCGAAAAAAGGTGATATCGTCGATGGTGACGGCAAAGTGCTGGGACAACACGATGGTGTCCATCATTACACGATAGGACAGCGCAAAGGTTTAGGTATTGCCGCTGCCGAACCGTTGTATGTGATCGGGTTGGATGCGGTAAATAATAAAGTGATAGTAGGCGATCGCACTCTTGCCACCGAGCCAGAATGCACCGTCCAACGGGTAAACTGGGTTTCTATGGCTCAACCTTCAACCCCAATTCGCGCTGAAGTACAAATTCGCTATCGCTCAAACCCCGTACCCGCAACAATCATTCCCCTAGAAGACTCGCGAGTCCGCTTGGTGTTTGACGAACCCCAGTTCAGCATCACCCCCGGACAAGCTGCTGTTTGGTACGAAGGCGAAAAAGTCCTAGGTGGCGGGATTATCGAGCAGTTTAGTTGATTTGTCGTAGAAATGCTCGCTCGCCCGCACGCCCGCAGGCTAGAAGCCTGGGGCTATACGAACAAAGCCCACCTGCGTGGGCTGTAAGAATTTCAGGCTGCGGAGGCACACGAGTGTTTGTATAGCCGCACCCTTCTAGGGTGTGGGATTTTGGCGATCGCCTAGTGTCTCACAGGACAAAATGTTGTTAAAGAAACTCGGTTTTTCCTATTGACATCCAAAACTTGACAAGGTAATATCTGGATAATGGAAAAGGTGTGGACATATAGACCCTATCCGGAAGAATTCAACTTGCGAACTTTGCCCTTAACGACGCGACAAGAGAAAAGCAATTAATAGCACCAGAAAAGAAAACGCAAATTGCACCCAACGCTTCTGGGTAAAGTTGATAAATCTGTCTTTGATTCCTCATTTTGTTGGAGAGGGTGTATTAATTTGGGCGATGCGAGCTTGGGCGCGTTCTTGAATTGGTGTATAGTTAATTTTGGCAGCGAGTGTCGCAGCTTCATTTAAAGAATTAATTGCCGCGTTTGATTCTCCCATGTTTAACTGTGCATCGGCGAGAAACAGCAAATTGCGACTTTGACTATATATATCACCAATTTGCATGTAGAGATTTTCAGCTTGCTGGAGATATTCTAATGCTTGCTGGGGGTTTTCTTGCAACTTACCAAATTCTTGCAGGATATTTGCTTCACCTAAGCGTGCGCCAATATCGCGGTAAAATTGCAAAGCAGCTTCGTAGCGACTTAAAGCTTCATCACGACGGTCGAGAAATTGTAAAACATCACCAATCGCTTGTAATGTGTTTGCTTCACCTAAGCGATCGCCTATTTCGCGGTAGAATTGCAAAGCTGCTTCGTAGCGACTTAATGCTTCATCACTGCGTTTGAGAAATTGTAAAACATGACCAATCGCTATTA
>NZ_JBPAOH010000241.1:0-7315 GCF_050875635.1 Tolypothrix sp. VBCCA 56010 | reverse complement strand
TGAAAACAAAAACTTACATAAACTGGTTATTTATCTAGTGTTACATTTTTGTGCTGTAGTTTTGCTTATTCGCGGTTTACTCGTACAGGTGCAAGATGTGAGTTAACCATTTTGTGCCTAGAAGGGGAGGGGCTGATCAAGCTGTGATGCGTGGCGTGGCGATCGCCTCTAGATACTCGTCTTCAACAGTGATGCCAAAGCGTTGTACATGGATGCTGAGGATTTGCGCTCGTTCTGGAACGGTTGGTAGATCGACGAAAAAGTTTTCATCAAAACGTCCTTTCCTTTTGAGTTCAGACGGTAGGGCAGAGGGGTTGAAGAAAAAAAGCCTGATGCAGAAATACGTCCTGAGAGTTTTGCGATCGCCCATAGCGCTCTTGTAAAATCATTTTCAATTGTTGAGAATTCGCCCAGGAAAAAGTTTATGGCAGATATGTCCGGTCAAGACCCCTCGGAAATCACAATGGCAACGGTTGATGAAGAACGAAAAGGCGCAACTTTCAGCGGTACGGTCATCCTTGGTATAGATCCTGAGGGTGGGGAAGTCCTTTTCTTTAGAGACTTTTTAATTGAAGATTATAAAGGCGAACTTACCGCTTATCTGGCAACAGATGGCGATATAAAGAAAAGCATTGATTTAGGCGAACTCGATCATAAAAGCCCCAGTTTTAGGCTGCCAATTCCGCTGGGAACGGATACATTACCCTACAATACAGTCGTATTAAGCGACAAAAAAAGTAAGAAAAAAATCCTGACGATCAATCTATAAAATTTGTAACTTAGCTCGTAGTTCAGCCAAATTCGATTGCCCTCCTGTATAGATCTCAAATGGGTTCTATATGATATCACGGCTGTTACCGTAACTTTACGACAACAGCGGCAGAAGATTGGCTACAGTCGGTGGGATGTAGCCTGCAAACTGGCTACAGCCTACCGACACCCGCGAACGCAGGCGTAGAGCGGGTTTTAGCTATTTTTGTAACTGTTTTCGATCCGCGTCATGCGCTTTTCCCTCGCATTGGCGATCGCACCGCCGTCTGCTTGCGCGTGCTTTATTCCTTCCCAACAACCCTCGACATAGGAGGGGTCAATCAGCTTTTTTTCGTCGTACTTGCCCCGAAGGGATAGAAAAGCCCTTTTGATCTGTCTGTCATCTACTTGTTCTCTCAAAGCCGCGATAAATTTTTCATTGCCGAAGTCTACCGCTACGCCGTTTATATCAACAATCATTCGTTTTCCTCCTGTTACCGTAAAGTTACGTTGACTGCGATGAAACTAAGCGAGAGTAATTCGCCCATTTTCTGAGTTGTTGACGATCCGAACTTGTCCGATCGCGTGGGGGCTGAACTCACACGCGCAAGGGTTGATTTGAAGCGCCTCTTTGAATTCTGCCACCGCTCTCAGGTATGAGGCTTGACTTTCTAGCAGTTTTGTTAATGGGACTTGTACGGCGACTCGTTGCCGGATGAACCGTCTAAACGCTGCCTGCCATTCTTCGTCAACCCTTTCTGGTTCGGCTCTCAATCTTTCCAGGCTTGCTGTAAGGGTCGCGATCGCGGATACAAGCACTGGCTCATCGTCTACCGCTGATGACATTCCCACGACACCTGTGTACCAAGGTTTGTTATCTTGGGGCGCTTGAAGCCACGCCTGCGCCCTTGTAAGCTGCTGTTGTTTTGTGGCGATATCCTTTTCAAGCGATCTGATCTGAGATTCTTTGCGTTCGCTTGGATCAGGCAGCATGAATGCTAATCGATACCTCTGCGCTGCATCAGCATAGTCTTGCTGCCAGTCGAGTTCGTCTTGGGCGATCGCCAGCTGCTGCCGCAACCGCTGAAGCTCGTTTTCGAGATTGGTGGAGGCAACCCGACCAGCCGCAATCGCCCTTTGGGTAGTTTCTAAGCGGAACTTTCTGTCTTCGGCATCGCTGGCTTCATCTAATAAGGAGTTGATTTTGGACAAAATCAAAACGCGACCGGGCTGCACATAATCGGCAACGCCAGAATTTAAGATTTTTAGGGCTTCAGAGAACTCGTTGTTTTCTTGCTGCTGCAACAAAAACTCGTGCTCTCTGTCGGCGATCGCGGCTTCGGTATCCTTGATTTTCTGTTCAAGGGCTTGGATTGGGGTTAAAGTTTTAGGCATGATTATCAAATTTTTTCTGAAGGTTATGCAAATCGAACTGCTGTGCGCGTGATACCCAATGGTATTTTTGGCAGTAGTACTGGATCGTGCGGCAATTCATACCGATTTGTTGAGCCAGTTGTCGCAACGACCTCTTGCCATCCACACCCATGCAGACGTAATGATAAAACAACTGATAGGCATGTGATGACTCGCCTGGGATGGCGTACCAGGGCTGTTTGCGAGTTGCTACTTTAATTGAGTTCACGTTCTTAATGAAAGCATAAAAGGATACGTACAGTTATTGTCGCAAGCGACAACCTAATACGCACCAATCCTGCCTGCCGAATAATCACCGAAGTTTTTGCGCGAAGCTGTTGTTGCCGTAAAGTGACAGGAAGTGCGAGGGGCGATCGCTACCACCGCTCGGCTAACTAATTCCTAGCCAGGGGTGGAGGCTGCTGCGCTTAACCTTCCGAACAGTTGCCGCTGTGAGCGTAACTATGCTGCTACTTGCTGCTTTTTGGAATGCTTGCGCTTGCGCTTCAAGGTTGGGGCGGCGTATGCGTTCTTTAATTTTTCGCCATCAATTAAAGTCGCCGATCCTTGCTCTAGCAAGCATTCCAACCGCCAAATTTCACCTTCTTTTGAGTCACGCAGGTATCCTTGGACGGGGACGAAAAACGCATCCATCAACTTTGGATTGACTTGAATTACAAGCTGTCCGTCGCCAACAGCAAAGATTCGACCGGAAAGTGTCAAGCTTCCCGGCGATCGCAACACCGACATGCTAGTTACAGCCAAAGATTGAACCTTCCCACTTTTGGTATTGAACCTTGGATAGCCAGACAGAACAACGCACGTCCCCGCCACGAGGGGCAGGAGACGACCCCTAGCTAACTCTAGATTTATTAGCCCATGCTCACTTTCTAGAGCTAGCCCGTCGCCTTTCTGAACTAGTTCGCCTCGGATGGTGGCGATCGCCTGGTTAAATAATATTTTCCGCATATGTACCTCGTTGGTTATTTATCGCTGGGCTAGAAGTTTTACTATTGCTTTCTCATCTGCTGTTAGGCATCGCCACACCAACCGCTTAAATTGAGGCTCCCAGCCGTCGGTTAACTCTTGGATCATTTTCCAGTTCATCTCCGCGATCGCCTCTCTGATGTAACCCGCATTTACCTGCACCTCTTCTTCAGAAAACTCTTGAATTTTAGAAGTATCATCGGGTGGGGGTACTTCCTCAGTATCTAAGTGGCAATTGTAATTTAGCGGTGACAGTGACAGTTCTGGTGACAGTTCTGGTGACACCTGTAATTCATCATCTACAGTACTTTTATGGCTACTGTCACCACTGTCACCAATATTAGACCCCCCTATACCTTTTTTAGAAACAAATGCTATATATTTTACTTTACGTTCACTCCGTACAACTTGACCATACCCTAATGATGACAGTTGAGAGCAGAGTGATTCGGTATAGACGGAGACGCTTACGCCCTCCTCTTTACTAGCCTTTGAGAGAGGCTTAACACTTCGATACAAGTCGCGCATCGTGATGCCTGACGGCGCTTTCAGCGAACGATCTTGTATTTGCAGAAGGATAGTAGAAAGCTCGTCATTATCAGAGACTTTTTCTTGAAGAGACGAAAATACACTGCGGTAATACTGGGAGATTGCAATACCTCGTTCTAGAGTCTCTCCCGATAAGCCACAGTCTGGGGTCAATCCCTTGTAGTAGCACTCTATGAGATGCAAGACCAGCGCGATCCTCATCGCATGGGTTGACCATTTTGCAAGCCACGCCCTCACCGAAGGGTTAGAGGTTTTTTCTAATTCGTCTTCTTGCAGATCAACTAACTCCGTGTAGAGTTTGTCCGATGCTGGCGTGAGTTTGACGGTCGTGGCTGGCAGTTCGTCAAGCCACCTGTAAAGACCGGGAAGCTTGTCAGCTAGCTGGCAATAACCCTTAGACTTACGCCGAGATTGCCGTTGACGGGCTGGGACGGCAAACAAGAACCTCGCTTGCAGCCCAGACGCATCGTTGCTGTCTTTAAAGCTTTCTCGAAAAACTCCGGGCTGGATGCCCCCCGTTAGACTTAAGGCAGAGTCTCTGACAAAAAAACTGTTAGATATATCTACGCGGTCAACTGACATAGAACCACCATTCCACGCCTTGAGAAGGATTTGCAGCCCCTCGTCACCTCCTGAGTTAAATTGCCCCAGAGACTTAAATAGCCCATTTAGCTCGTCTCTTGCCCATAGTGCGCCATTCTCGCCATTCTCGGCGCATCGCTTCATTACTGATTGGATCGTGGCGACATCAAATAAATACTTACGCATTACAGGAGCCAAGGGTTCATCGCCCTCGCGTCCCGCCTTCTCCCATTCTCGATAAGCCACCTTGTAAGCTCTACTAGCCTCGTCGTAGCGCGTTTTCTCTCTTAGTTGCATCTCGATCAAAGGAGCCGTCCCCAATCCGTCGCCACGAGTTTTGCCAGATCCACTCTCTGCGACGGTCGCCGTCCAGATAATTGCGGGGATTTTGTGAGACTCAACATCCAGCTTTGTCCTAATGCCTGCCAAACTAGCGCAAACACTCAAAATCGTTTGCCAAATGACCACTGGATCTACATTTAGAACCTCACTATCGTGAATTAGGTCGCGAGCTAACGATGTGGGAAGCGCCTTACGCCAGTCGATGTCAGCATCGGAGCCTGACAAAAGAGCGCTTAACTTCTCTTTTGTCTCTTGCTCAATCTGGGCTAATTTAAGCTTTTCCGTCGCGACAATATCATCGAACGTTCGTCTGTCAATTCCCGAATTTAAGTATGCTTGGTGTAGCGCGTATTTTTCCTCTAAATAACCAAGGCTACCCCCCAGGACAGTGGTGACAGCGGTGACAACTTCTTGGACTGTTTGCCTAGAGCTACGTGTAGCTGTCACCCAACTGTCACCAAAACTGTCACTGTCACCTGTCACCTTACAATCACTACTTAGATACGTAAACGGCTGAAGTTGTATTTGCTGCATAATGCCAGGAACGGTCGCGCCGTCGTTAATCCAATCCCCAACATCTAATCCTTGAGACTTTGGTAAATGTTCCCAGAAGAAAGGCGTAGGTGGGGCATACAACCATTGAATATTGGGGAAATCTTGGGCGACCTCTCGCATGTGAGCGACCCCAGGCTGATCGCGATCTGGACAAAGCACTAAAGAGGCTCCTGCGAGGTCTTGCTTGTATCCAGATCCGTAAGCGTTATACTTACCAGCGCCGCCAATAAATGTGGTAGCAGCAAGCCCTAATTCCCAAAGGGTATCAGCTACGCTCTCACCCTCTACGACAAAAATTAATTCACCAGCGGCGATCGCCTTTCTAACTTCTTGGTAGCGGTAAACAGGGATCTGACGCTTAATGTCCTCAGGGTTGCTATTAACCCAGTTTTGCCCGTCCCAGTGCGACTGGAAGAATTTCTTCCTCCCGTAACCGTCATCAATTCGGCTGACCTTAATTAACGCGCTGCCATCGCGAGAGGGGTAAAAATAATCTTTTTTCGCCTTGGGGCGCACCCTCTTTTCTTGAAAAGGCGCGTAGTAGAAATCACCATCTTTATCGCGTCTAGAGGTTTTAGTCCAGCCTTTTGCAGGCTCTGCCTTACGCTTACAAACTGATAAGTCGCCTATCAGATAACACCAGTCAGTCTTACCGCAATGTACGCAGGAATTTGTTTTAGAGGCGTGGATCAAATTTTGAGTTTGCATTGGTTACTCCAGTTTTTTTATTTTTCCGGGGTAACTCCTTGTTGATCGCCTTCGCCTACGGTAGAATTGTGTT
This sequence comes from Tolypothrix sp. VBCCA 56010, assembly GCF_050875635.1. NCBI lineage: Bacteria > Bacillati > Cyanobacteriota > Cyanophyceae > Nostocales > Tolypothrichaceae > Tolypothrix > Tolypothrix sp. VBCCA 56010. The sequence continues at coordinate 1,356 of NZ_JBPAOH010000241.1, read as the reverse complement.
TAGCGAAAGCGGTCTAACTCAAGTCTCCAAACTTTTAGGAGTTACCCGCGATGTTGACAATAGTTCAAGAAAACCCCGGAAACTCCCATTTTCGGGGTTTTTGATGTTCGGGGGCGATTAAGTTCGCGAACCATAGATCAACGAAATCAGTACAAAAATACTGATTCGGACTATGATAGGCGCGATCGCCCTCTTGTTTTTGATGATTTCTGGCATAATTGCTGAAACCCTTGTCACCGTAAAGTTACGGCAACTAGGAGACTGCGGCTGCCTCAGCTTTTGGCTTCTCGAATACCTGGCTGTTTGGCTCGGCACTCTTCAACCAATACATAAAGTTCGTGCAGTTTTTCCGGGTCTATGCCGAGTGTTTGACCCAACAACACATAACTAATACCGTTACGTTCGCGATCGCCTGTTAGTAGTTGTAAAAACTTCTTCAGTTGATCGATAAGTTCGCTTGTCGGCAAGCCGTGGGGGTCGCTACTACGTTCACGTTCACTTACAACCTCGAATAGCAGAGTCTCTATTAAATTGGAGCGACTACGGTTTTCGCTATCTGCCCAACCTTGCAAATCATCTGCTAACTTTTGATCGCAAACAAACTGTACTCGCGGTCGATCCTTGGCTCGTTGGTTCGGCACAAACTTAGATGGTTAACTACACCTTAGTATTGCTTACTAATTAATTTTAGTCTACTAGTTGACACCTTAGTAAACCTTACGCTATATTAGCTTACATGAGCGGTAAACGCAACGCCCACAGACGTAATAACAAGTGTTCAGCAGGGTCAAAAAGCGCTTAATGATGCGGGTTTCAGGCTTCCCGATGCTAAATACTAGCTTGTAAGGTGTCCGCAGGTGTCCATTGCCGCTCACCACTGTCCAAGTATTTCATCAAGTGTAAAATCATGACCGTCTCACAACTATACAGTTTGGGCGGCGCAGTGATGGATGCAGCCTTTTATGCTGACTGTCCATTGTCTAAGAATGCGTTAGCTCAAGTGTTAAACACCTCCCGACCGACTATCTGGCGGCACGAAGGTATTGCTTACTGGAAGATCCCTAACTTTAAGGAGGATTATCCAGAACTGCCTAGAGAATTGTGGCACGAGAAAAAGTGTAGTCGCGATCGCGAGGTTCCACTTTCTCCTTACCAAAGCTGGGTAGTTTCATTAGTCAAGGAATGCTACTTCCACCTTCGCAAGAAAAGTGCAGTGGAGGCTTTCATTAAAAGCAATCCTTACCTTTTTACTCGTCAGTAAACCAAAAAGTTTTCTCCTCAGGGCGATCGCTAAAAAATTTTGTAGTAGATGATACTTTTTATTCAGCAAATATTGAACCAGCAAGACTAGGATTG
>NZ_JBPAOH010000240.1:0-7559 GCF_050875635.1 Tolypothrix sp. VBCCA 56010 | reverse complement strand
CTTCTGAAGCTCAAGTTTCACCTTCTGAAGCTCAAGTTTCACCTTCTGAAGCTCAAGTTTCGAGTTCGGAACTCGAAGTTTCACCTTCTGAAGCTCAAGTTTCGAGTTCGGAACTCGAAGTTTCACCTTCTGAAGCTCAAGTTTCACCTTCTGAAGCTCAAGTTTCACCTTCTGAAGCTCAAGTTTCACCTTCTGAAGCTCAAGAACATATGTAGGGTGTGTTATGCCGTAGGCTAACGCACCAAAACCTTGAGATGGTGCGTTAGACGTTCCGTCTAACACACCCTACAAATACCTAGATTTTTTGAAAATTAAAATCGGATTGCTATAGTAAGCAATTTATCGCTTATCTTAAGCACTCTTCGTGGTAACTACGGGCTTAAAGTTACGTTTGTCGTGAGTTTAAAACCTGAGATAATACATTAATTGCGCGATCGCATCACCAGATATATTCAACCTCTGCTGAAAATCTATTAAGTTGCGATAATGTCCCGTTGATGAACGATTTTGTACTATCGCTTCAGCCAAAGACGCATCTATAAAAGGAATTTTTCCTAGATTCTCAACCGTTGCCGTATTAATATTAATTTGCGTAGGATTGCTTAAAGCTTCGTCGTCATAATAACTAAAATCTAGAATCAGCTTTAGTGGTTCTAGTCGTTGCGCTGGTATACTCAAAGCAGCGGCAATATCTTCAATACAGTAAAATTTCACACCAACACGCGACAGTTCGACAAGCGATCGCGCTTGATGAATCGATAAACCCGGTAAACGCAACCAATCATCAACAGTTGCTTGATTTGCATCAATCCGGATACCCAATTGTGCAGCGATCGCAATCTCTTCCCCAGATTGTAGTCGATAATAAGGATCGTTAAGCAGCCGCGAACGGAGTTTTTGCAACCTGGGATTCAAAGGTAGCCAATTGTTCATCATTTTCGCACTTTTCAGGTAATTTGGTCTAACAATTGGCGGCGTTTTTGCTCAAATTCGTATTCAGAAATTAACCCATCTTGGCGAAGAGTATCCAGCGATCGCAAAGCTTCAGCCATAGCAGTTATCCGATCGCTATTCGCTTGTAAATTTTTTACGGCTGACTTACCTAAATTAAAATTACGATCGAAAGCTTCTTCATCTTGCGCTAAATACCAAACTCCCTCAATTGCGCTAGCTACCTTGGGAATCGGTGTCCAGGAAAGCAACACATATAATAAACCCCATAAAGGCTGTCCCAAATAAAATTTATGTAATCCCGAAATTGTCAGCGTGCCAGAAAAAGCTAAAATGGCAGCTATGCTTCGGCTTTTTCGCTTAATCAACATATTCCCAATTAATTTATCACTACCACAGTTCTGACACAACTAGAGCGATCGCTTTGCCAACGCTCTTTTCAATGCTACAATGTAAACACATATTTAGGAGCGCAAGTTCCACATCTTAAGCTTTGCGTCGTTCGCCTTGGTCTCCCAAAGAAAGATGGGAAACTTGCGCTCTCCCGTTGGGTCACACGAACACAAGCATTCAAGTACGATGTTTATTTTAGACTTTACTCGCTTCAAAGTCGCGTAGTTGAATAACTTGGAGAAATGTCTGCACAATCAGTGAGATTTTTTGAGCAAGCGATGGCTTCATAGCCAAAGCGAAATCTTAATCATTTCATAAATCTTATTCTCAAAAAACCCACTGCTAGCTTAAGTTATTGGACAGCAAGAAAAACTTCTCAAGTCAAGTGTTGAAATTTCGGTAAAAAACCGTACTCAAACCGAAGCTTCTTCTGTAGATTAGTTCCCTAGACTAAAATTAAACTATAAAGGCAAAAGTATACGCGCTCTGAGTATTGTAACTCAGTTGAAGATGGGAAAAATGGGATTCTTTGATTCTGATATAGTTCAGCAAGAAGCGAAGCAGCTGTTTGAAGATTATCAAGCGTTGATCAAACTTGGCAACAATTACGGCAAATTTGATCTCGAAGGTAAAAAGCTGTTTATTGAACAAATGGAAGCGATGATGGATCGATATCGCATCTTTATGAAGCGCTTCGAGCTATCAGAAGATTTTATGGCGCAAATGACTATGGAGCAGATTAAAACACAGTTAGATCAGTTTGGCGTCACCCCGCAACAAATGTTTGACCAAATGAACCTAACTTTACAACGGATGAAAGCCGATTTAGCAAAGCAGGCTTAGAGAAGTTAGTTGTTAGTTGTCAATGGGCATTGGGCATTGGGCATTGGGCATTGGGCATTGGGCATGGGGCATGGGGCATTGGGAATTGGGAATTGGTAATAATTCTTTCACATGAGTCTTTTTCCCCATTATCCATGCCCCATGCCCCATGCCCCATGCCCCATGCCCCACTACCCACTATCCACTATCCTTGCTCCTCCTAATTATCATTGTCATTCGATTTAGGGCGAGGAAACTGGGATGGAGACTTGAAGTTCTCCGCAGGTGTATTCTTCAAAGCTTTTTGCATAAAATCGCGCCAAATCGGTGCTACCATCACACCACCTGTTGCACCGCTTGCTAATTGTCTATTGTCGTCTCTACCCACCCAAACAGCAGTCGTTAACTGCGGTACAGTACCGACAAACCAAATATCCTTTTCAGAGGAAGTTGTTCCCGTCTTCCCAGCAGCCGGACGACCGATCGCCGCATTTTTACCAGTACCATTAGTAATAACCGATCGCATTACATCGATAATTGCCGCCGATGCCCAAGGATCGAGAACTTGCTGAGGTTTCGGCGTGTTATCTAGCAATACATTACCACTACTATCAGTCACGCGGACAATTACCGTTGTTGGCGACTGCCAGCCATAATTAGCAAAGGTTGCATAAGCGCTAGCCATTTCCAAAGGTGTGACACCAATCGCACCTAGAGGCAAAGAACTCACTGGTTCCATCGGACTCATAATTCCTAAAGTCCGGCAGGTTTCGATAACTTTATTCATCCCTACAGCCTTACCAACTTTGATGACTGGGATGTTGCGAGACTGCGATATGGCAGTGCGAATCGACATCGCGCCCGAAAAGCCACCATCATAGTTTCTTGGATAGTACCAACCGTCACCATCACGGTAGCCGACTGGGGCATCTACCACCGTCGAATCTGGCCCAAACTTACCACTGGCAAAACCAGCATAGTAAACAAACGGTTTAAAAGAAGACCCAGGCTGACGTTGAGCTTGAGTTGCTCGATTGAACTCACTGGTTTTCGCATCCACACCCCCCACCAATGCTTTCACAAAATGGGTGCGGGGGTCAATTGCCACCAATGCCATTTGATTCTTATATAAACCTTGTCCCAAGAGGTTTCCATGCCACTTGACGACAGTTTGCTCTGCCATGCGTTGAAAGTCAGCATCAACTGTGGTTTGTACGCGCATCCCACCTTTAATTAAGGCGTCACGTCCAAACTTTTTCGCCAACTCTTGCGACACCGCATTGGTAACATAAGGTAAAGCACTACCTTGAAACGACCTAATTTTACCAAGTTTAATTTCTTGCTTGAGCGCTTCGTCGTACTCTTCTTGGGTGATCCAGTTCAATTCCCGCATCCGTCCTAAGACTTCTTTTTGTTTTTGCTTTGCCTTAGCCATGCTGACAAACGGACTCAATTCTTCAGGTGCTGGAATCAAACCCGCCATCATCGCCGATTCACCGATAGTTAAACTTTCGGCGGACTTGTTAAAATAACTGCGAGCTGCGGTTTGCACGCCATAATTGTTATGACCCCAATACACTTGATTGAGGTACATTTCTAAAATTTGGTCTTTGCTGAGAATTTGCTCTAAGCGAATCGCTAGAACTGCCTCAGCAATTTTACGGGTAAAAGCACGCTTGCGAGACAAAAATAAATTTTTCACCAATTGCATGGTGATGGTGGAACCACCTTCCTTGACTCCACCAGCCGCCCAGTTTGTCACCACAGCACGTCCAACCCCACTGGGGTTAATTCCATGATGATTGTAGAAGTGACCATCTTCGCTTGCCAATACCGCCCGTTTTAAATTTGGCGAAATTCTATCTAACGATACGACTTCCCGGTTAGCTTCTCCGTGAACACTGGTTAAAAGTTTACCTTTAACGTCATAAATGTAAGTAGTTTCTGATGGAAAAAAGTTACGTAATTGTCTCACATCAGGCAAGTTGCGGAAACTAACGGCTAAACCCACTAGTCCTCCCGCGACAATCGAACTTGTTAGCATAGTCAGGGATAAAAGAGTGCCGCCAGTTACCTGACCTACTCCTTTAAAAAAGTCAAAACCTGATGATGCCTGACCTTGCGGTTGTTTTTCTTCAAAAGTCCTAGACGACACGGCGATTCCACTTCCTCACTTGTAAATATAACTGTAATTTATTCGGCGAAGCAAGGCGGTTATTTTTTTGCAATTATAGTAGTTTGGCAGATCGCTTAGATGACAAATTGCCAGTAAAAATAACTAACTCAACTTCTCGCAATGCAAAGCATAACTAATATTCAGTCTTCTAGTATGGCGCAAAATTTTTCTTGGCTACATCGTGGATTAACTGAAATTTTCCCACACAATAGTAATTCTGACAGTGAAAGTGAAAGTTTAGAAAAGCTCTTGGCAACTACAGACCGACCTTTAAGGGTAAAATTCGGAATTGATCCTACAGGAGCAGAAATTCACTTAGGTCACAGCATTCCTGTGCGGAAACTGCGAAATTTTCAAGATGCCGGTCACACAGCAGTGCTGATTATTGGCGATTTTACAGCTCGCATTGGCGATCCGACTGGTAAATCTGAGGTACGACGCCAACTGACAGAGGTAGATGTAGCGCAAAACGCCCAAACTTATCTTGACCAAGTGCGTCCGATTTTAGATTTTGACACACCAGGGAGATTAGAGGTACGTTATAACTCCGAATGGCTCTCTAAACTTGACTTAGGAAAAATTTTAGAGTTACTTGCCACGATGACGGTGGGGCAGATGCTAGCAAAAGAAGGCTTCGCCGAACGTTATAAGAAAGAGAATCCAATTTTCCTTCATGAGTTCCTTTATCCATTGATGCAAGGTTATGATTCTGTGGCAGTGCAAGCTGATGTAGAATTAGGTGGTACTGACCAGAAATTTAACTTGGCTGTTGGGCGAGATTTACAACGTCATTTTGGGCAAAGACCGCAATATTGTGTACTGTTACCTATTTTAAATGGTCTTGACGGTGTACAAAAAATGTCTAAATCTTTGGGTAATTATGTCGGTTTGTCAGAACATCCATCACAGATGTATCAGAAGCTGCAACAGGTTCCGGATAATTTGCTGGAAGATTATTTTAAACTGCTGACGGATTTAGCTTTAGACAAACTACCAGAAAAGCCACGCGATCGCCAACAACTTCTCGCTTGGGATATTGTTCGACAATATCATGGCGAAACAGCCGCTAACGAAGCAAGAGAAGCGGCAAAAACAGGTGGACAAGGTGGTGCAGTCCCAGAATTCTCGTTATCACAGGTGCAGTTTCCTGCTAAGTTATTTTCTATCCTCAATGTTAGCGGTTTGTGCAAAAGTGGCAATGAAGGTAGGCGAAAAATTCAAGAAGGTGGGGTGCGCTTAAATGGCGATCGCATTACGGATATTGATACTACTTTCGATTCGCTAACTGATTTAGAAGGTAAAGTTTTGCAAGTTGGTAAAAATAAGTTTGTCCGCTTAGTGCCTTAGTTATTTGCTTGCTGTGATAGTTGAATACTTATTTAACGAACCGCAAAGGCACGTTCGCGTAGCGTCTCCGAAGGAGAAGGACACGTTCGCCCTTGGCGTCTTTGAAGGAGAAGGAAGAAAATAAGTAATGTTACAAAGCAAAAGCAGTAAGGGTGAAACTACATATGAACGTTAAGGAGCGGATTATAGTTCCCTTAGATGTGTCGGATGAAGATAGTGCGATCGCTTTGCTGGACAAACTTGAGCAAGTTACTTTCTTCAAGGTTGGTTTGGAGTTGTTCACCAGCACTGGACCGAAAATTTTAGATTTGCTCAAATCCCGCCAAAAGCGCATTTTCCTCGATTTGAAGTTTCACGATATCCCGAATACTGTCGCGGGTGCTTGTCGCAGTGCCGCTCGTTATGGTGTGGATTTGCTGACAATTCATGCTACATGTGGAACAGACGCGCTGAAAGCAGCTTCAGAAGCCGTACAAGAAGAAGCCGCAAAAGTCAATATCAAGCCGCCAAAGTTAATTGCGATCGCTTTGTTGACGAGTATTTCTTCTCGGCAATTGGCGTTTGATTTAAAGATTCCTCTAGAATTGCCAGAATATGCACTTGCAATGGCGCTGATGGCTCAAGAAACTGGGTTGGATGGGGCAGTTTGTTCGCCGCAAGAGGTAGCACAATTGCGGCAAACTTGCAAGGATGATTTTTTGTTAGTTTGTCCGGGAGTTAGACCGACTTGGGCAGATAAAGGAGATCAAAAGCGATCGCTCACACCAAAACAAGCGATCGCTTCTGGAGCCGATTATCTCGTAATTGGGCGTCCAATCACCGCCGCAGCCGATCCACAATTAGCTTGGTCAAGAACTTGTGAGGAGTTAATAAATTAGGACTTACGCACTCATGTCATCAAAACCTTGAATTTAGGTAGGGGCAATTCATGAATTGCCCCTACAAGACTTTAGGAAAAGCGCTCATTCCTATATTAGACAAAGGAGAAATAAAACTATGAAGGCTTTTCGGAATTTGTTTAGGGACTGGAATTTAACTTAAAAATTAGTAGAACTTGTTGAAAGCTAAACTCAAGCAGAGCGATCGCATTCATTATGTTTTTTGTCTCCCTATTTTTATCGTTACATTTTCTCTCGTCGTTCCCAGTCTCAGACTGGGAACGCACATCTGGAGGCTCTGCCGCCAAAGTCATATATAATCTGAGGCAGCAGCCCACAGTAGGCATTCCCTGGCACCAGAAAACGAGAAAGCTGTTTGCCAGTGGTTCTCAACCTATACAGACAACGGATACAGGCAAAGAAAAATCTTTTTGTTCAGAGCAAAGTATAGAGAATTTAATTACACCATTATTGCGGGATTTACCTAGTTATGCTAATCGCGCCAGTCAACGCGCCCGCCGTTTGAAAAGAAAAACGGACGTTTACAGTTACATGGCTCTGGCAGGAAAACCTGATTTTACTCCGTTGCCGCTGAACGCTGGTATTAATAATACAGATGCGCTAAAAAGCTCTGACGAAAAAGTGGAGCAAGTGTTTTTTACTACTTTAGAGCGGCAATACATACGTGGAAAAGCGGTGCAATTGCAAGAATTTCACTGGCTGTTTTTAACGAAAAGCCAGAGTGGTTGGCGGATGGTAACGATGTTTTCGCAAATTGGTTCTTATCCAGTTATCAAAAATCCGCCAACACCTCCACGCGATAGTAGTAATGGTACTGTTGCTCAAGGAATTAATGCTTGGTTGCGAGATTGTCGAGCGGGAAGTATACGTATTGTAAAACTTTAAACAAAATATAGTCTAAAATCATCAAATATATTCAGATATCCCGAATGTGGTATATTAATTTCAAGTTGTAAATAATCATCATGTGT
>NZ_JBPAOH010000239.1:0-7569 GCF_050875635.1 Tolypothrix sp. VBCCA 56010 | reverse complement strand
CGCCGCCCGAACTTAACGCTTGTGGACTGCAAGGAGCCGACTCCCCAGGTTGAAGCAAGAAATGTTGAGCGATGTCCAAGGATGTCCAGTAAATATAGAACAGTACCTGTAAAGTGACACAAAGACAAATCATCATCAGAGAAGCAACAACCCAAGAAGACTTACTGATTGCACAGCACTTTTACCAAATGTGGCAAGATATGGGCATCCCGCAAGATGCCATCAACCCAGACTGGCATAATATCACCCTTGAGTTTATCGACATGGCGCGTCGAGATTTGTTTTACAAAGCTTTTGTCGCAGAAGTTGATGATGTAATTGTTGGTTCTGCAAGCTGTCAAATCATTGGGGATTTATTCCCGAATATTTTTAAACCAGAGTACCGCAAAACCGGATACATTTGGGGCGTTTACGTCGAACCATCTTACCGCAGACAAGGCATAGCCAAACGATTAACTAGCATAGCAGTAGAGTATTTGAAAGCGATCGCCTGCACGCAAGTAGTTCTTGGTGCCTCACCAGCAGGTAAACCAGTATATTCCAGTCTTGGTTTCTCCCAAGGCAATCAAATGATACTCAATCTCGTAGTGAGCGCTTAAGCGCTGCAAATCATCTATGAATAATCCAGAAAACCTAACTCCCACACAACGCAGCCAAATCAAACGAGTACCTCAGCGCGGAAATTATCAACGCCAAGTCATCTATCAAATTTTGGATGAAGGCTTAATTTGTCATCTTGGATTTGCAATAGATAATCAGCCGTTTGTCATTCCCACTGCTTACGGTCGCGTAGAAGACCAACTTTACATACACGGTTCACCAGCAAGTCGCATGTTGCGCTCTTTAATTACTGGTATTTAAGTTTGCCTCACCGTAACTTTACTTGATGGTTTGGTAATGGCGCGTTCAGCCTTCCATCACTCAATGAACTATCGTTCTGTAGTCATATTTGGTACACCGAGCGTAGTAAAAGATGCCGAAGAAAAGCTAGAAGCTCTACGAGCTTTCACCGAGCATGTAGTACCCGGAAGATGGGCAGAAGTGCGCCAACCCAGTCGCCAAGAATTACAAGGAACCTTAGTACTATCGCTTCCCTTAGCAGAAGCATCTGCCAAGATGCGGACTGGTGCGCCATTAGATGATGAAATAGATTACGATTTACCAGTGTGGGCGGGTGTTGTACCATTGCAATTAGTTGCTGGTGAAGCGATCGCTGATTCTCGTTTGCAACCAGGTATTACTCCACCAACTTATTTACAAAATTACACTCGCGTGCATGTAAAAGAAAATACATCAATTATGGCAATCGACATCTGAAAATTTTCCTAGCCAAGCCTGCTCGTGCTTTTCATAACAGCTGTCAATCATGTTAACGTAACAGTATTTCGCATGAGCATCTAACTTAATTAACGCCTTCCAGGTTTGAGGATTAATCACACCATCAGCGGTCATTTGGCAGGATACCTGAAAATCTTTGACAGCAGCAGCAGTTTTTTGTTGAAAGATACCATCAACTGTACCAAAGTAGTAACCAGCGTATCTTAGTGCCTCTTGAACAGCTTTAACTACCGAACTAGCAGTGCCGACATGCAAGCGTGGCAAGCTAGCAGGTCCCTCACACAAAAAAGCCCAAGTTTTTGGTCCGACAATGCCATCTATCGGTAAAAAAGTCAGGCATTGCAGGTATTTAACCGCAACTAAAGTGTTTTGATTAAAGTAGCCAGTTTCCGCCACATTTTGGGGAAACGACGATGCGGTATCAAATTCCCTTAGCCGCTGATTGAGAATATTTTGCATTTGTTTGACTTCTTCACGACTCGCACCTAATTCTAGGGTTGGTCTGTGGAGAAGATATGGAATTACCCTCACCATAATCTAGATATCTCCTTGATGCTTTTTTAGCTGATAGAAGAAGATCCATATGGTTTATGGTTATTCCGGAGAATCTTTGGGGTAATTTCTTTGGGTATAGCTTGTATGGTTCTGTATCGATGCAAGCACGCAAGCTTGAGGCGATAAGCAAAGCTTAAACCTTTGCTTATCACCTAATTCATCTGCTTGATTGGTGCAACGCCGCTTTTTTTGTCGCCGTAAGAGTGGCAACGAGCACTGCTTCTAATTTCCAATTGGTGCTGCTAAAGGTTGGCGTGGTGTACCACCTCCACCAATGCTGTTGGGTCCGTTGTTGTCCACAACCTTCACCGCAGCAATGATTTTGGCGAAGTCGGCTTGGAGCGCTGCATCTCCATGAACTTGATGTCCGGTGGCTTGCTCGTACTCTTGCTCGGCGCTTCGCTCAACGCAGAGGTAATTGTAGTCCCACCCGGCATCGTCAACGACGTAAGCACCGTAGTCTTGCATCGCTTTAAAGATTTTCTTGCCTGCTTTGCTAGTCAGTCCCAAGCTCTCTGCTGTGACATCGGGCGGAATTGCTAGCAACGAACCCATAACCAGCGCCGGATTGGAGCCATGATATTGGTTTGCCGCATTAGAATCAGCGAGACGGGCGGGCCAGCGGCGACCCGGAGTTGACGATGCAGAATTGTAGTGTAGCCAGTTGCCCCAGATAACAATCTTGAGTGCGTGACGGATAGGCTTGTTGTTCAACAACTCACCTTTGCGAATGCTACCGCCAATGCTCGACATCCCTGAGCCACCATGTCCACCGTCAATGCCATCGCCGTAGATGTCCTGCTCTCCAAACCAGACACCGTAAAGCGGGGCACCCTCCTCACAACGGGTGGTGACGTTATAAGATACCAGGGTTCTGCCATCCGGCATCAAGAACGCCGAGGAGTTGTTTGGAGTAAACCCTGGCTTTGCATCCTCAATGACGAGATCGTAAGGAACCTTCAACGGTTGACCCGCTTCGGGATGCCATTGCGCCTGCTGCTGCGGCTTAGTGCCGGTGCAGCGACCTTGACCCCAAGCACCAGGCATATAGGTTGGCACAGCTGGGTCACTTTCCTTGGTTATGATGAACCAGTCGGTGTCAACTCCAACGCTCGTTGAGCCGATATAGGCATCAACGTATTCCGCGTTTGATCCAATCGGCATATTCCAAATACTGTCGCAGGCAAACGGCTGTTTGTACTTGTCGCGTGCTTTACTTTGACTGCATTTGCTAGCATCCGAGCTGAATGTTGGAGTGCTAGCTTGGGCAATGAAAGTGGGAGTAGTAGGAGTTGGGTGTGAAAGCCTTTTTGAGCTATTTGCTAGCTGCGGTTTAGTATCTTTACTCAGACTCAAGCTTGATTGATTTTGAATGCTAGCGCTGATTAGGGAAGCAGCATTGAGAGCATGGCTAATACTACTCAAGGTACTAGAATCAGAAATTATCATTTGCCTCTTCTCTTTTGATCAAGGTTGGCTGAAGCTCACACAAAAGTGAGTTTTCTTGCTCCAAGTTGGTAGAGGCAAAACCCTGAAAAACTCTTTGTTTAACTCCAAGGGACTTCGCGTCCGAATTGGATTTGAGCTTATATCAACCCGAAGTGAAGTAAAGCCTGCTTACGCAAGTAAGGGCTTAAACTCTTCCTCAAGTTGTCTACTTTACACAAACTTGTTCAGAATATGTCAAAACTTTAAGTATGTCAATGCGTAATTCTAATGAAGAGAAATCATAGTATTTTGCCTTCATTATTATCGCGCCAACTCATATCTCGTTTATTTTGTCAATCCGTAATTTTTAACTTTGTAGCATTTATGTCATGCCGTCAGCTTTATACCACTTAGCGTTGATTGTACTTTCAATGGTAATTCAAGATGAAACATCGTCTATTTAACTCACTTTCTTTTGGTGCAAGCTTATTAATACTGTTTGCTCAACCTGCAAAAGCACAAATTACACAAATTACCGGAATTAAATACAAATTAACTGAGAGAGGATTGGAACTAATTTTAGTTACTCCCATCCCCAAAACTCTGCTGAGTTTTCCCAGAAGACAAGGTAATACCCAAATATTTAATATTTCTAATACTCAATTATCTTTACCTTGTAGCAATAATTTTCGTCGCAACAAACCAGTCCCAGGAATTCAATTTATTAGTGTGACTCCTCAGAATAACAACGGAATCAGCATTGCCGTGAGGGGTGAAAAGAGCTTACCAAAACTACTTGTGTTCATAAGTCAGGCAAAAATTGATTGCATCAAATGCAGTTTTCAGTATCCAGAGGAGTTAAGAAAAAAAGGTATTGAAGGTAGAGCCGATGTAGTTTTGGATATTGATGAACAAGGTAATGTTACCAAGATGAGTTTACGTAGTTATAGCGGCAATACTCAACTTGATAATGCTATTTTGACACAAGTAAGAGACATGAAATTTACAGCTAGTGCCTGTGGAGAAACAAATCTTATTCTCAGGGCAAATTTTTTGATACAGGGGTCAGAATTTCATCGTCAATTAATTGAAGAATATAGAATAAGAGGACGGCAAGAGCATCTGAGAGAAAAATTAAGAAATGGAGCGCAATAAGTAGAACTTACTCAGAAAATAATTGATAATTGGTACGAATTGCAAAGGAACTTATTTACGCGCATTTGTGCGTGAGTATATTTTGGAAAACCTAAGCAGCACTTGCACTTTAAAATTTATTTTTAGCTTTTGCTTGTCAATGCGTAAGTCCTATATACGTAGGAATGAGCGCACCCACTAAAGTCTTGTAGAGGCAATTCATGAATTGCCCCTACGTAAATTCAATTGGTGACAATATGAGTGCGTAAGTCCTATAGGACTCCTATTTGATTTTTGAACATATACGTAGGGTCCGGCTTATTGGGGTGTGGATTTTCGAGGCAGTTTGCGGTGTAGATTTTCTTCCCGCAAAACTGCCGTCCTCCCCCAATATTGCCGTTGTGTTATGCCGTAGGAAGATCGCACCAAAACATAATCGATGGTGCGATCTTACGTTCCGTCTAACACACCCTACAAATACCTACAAATACCTAGATTGTTTTAAAATTAAAATCGGATTGCTATATATACATAAAAAAATCTTACAGATGATGAGCATTATGATTTAAACGCATCATAATTTTTTCCGGTTCTGTCAAATTTTTAAAACCGTATCGACGATAAAGCCCATGAGCATCTTTTGTTCCTAATAACCACCTTTGAACATCTTGCAATTCTGGATATTCCAAAATATAGTTGACAAACCATTTACCTAAACCCTGTCCTCGATAAGGTTCAAGAATAAAAACATCTTTTAACAACGCAGAAGTTGCATAATCAGTGATTACTCTCGCAAAGCCAAGTTGCGTATTACTCTCATAAAGTCCGAAGCATAAAGAATTTTGGATTGACTTTTCGACAATTCTTAATGGAATATTCTCGGAACAATAGGAACTTTGTAAAAAATCATGAATTGCTTTTATATCTAATTTAGATTTATCGGTACTGATATAAAACTTATGTTTTAATTCTTCGTTCATCAGACTACATTGATTATTTATAGTGTTTAGATATGGTAATTAATTTTAATTCATCTGTGCGGTCAGCGCATTAAAGTTGTTGAAACCCCTCTTCTTTCACTCGTCTTTCAGCCATATTTTGAGTAGTCAAAAGGAAAATTATATATTTTATACAAATTAATGTAGAAAATACTGAACCCTTAACTTGATAGCCAAGGTTATATTAATACTCACGTCATGTAAATGAAGTGTGCAAGGAGAAGGGTGCATCTACCTACTATCAATTATGAATCAACATCAATCCCCAGCTTGGAAAGATGTCCGTGCTGCTTTTCAAAAAATTTGGGGTTATGATGATTTTCGTCCGCCACAAGGAGAAATCATCAGCTGTTTGTTGGCAGAAAAAGACGCATTAATTATCATGCCCACAGGTGGCGGAAAGTCTATTTGCTTTCAGTTGCCGGCACTGCTACAAACAGGATTAACGCTAGTAGTTTCCCCCTTGGTAGCGTTGATGGAAAATCAAGTGCAGGAACTACGTCAGCGCAACTTGAGTGCAGCGCTTTTGCATAGTGAATTGCCTTCTAGCCAACGACGTGCGGTTTTGCAAGCTTTGGAACGACAACAGCTAAGATTGCTGTATTTATCGCCAGAAACTTTACTAAGTCCGCCAGTTTGGGAAAGATTGTGTTTGCCGCAGTTAAAAATTAACGGATTGATATTAGATGAGGCACATTGTCTGGTACAATGGGGCGATACATTTCGACCAGCTTATCGAAGATTGGGGGCGGTGCGACCAGCGCTGCTCAAATTCAAACCACAGGGAACACACATCAGCGTAGCCGCTTTTACCGCCACCGCCGATCCTCTGGCTCAAAAAACTATTAAAGAAGTCTTAAGATTAGAGCAACCGGCGTTTTTTCGTGTTAATCCATACCGTTCTAATCTTAACCCCAGTGTTCGCATTGTTTGGACACCAAGAGGCAGAAAGCAACATTTATTAAAGTTTATTCAAGAACGGAAACAAGAACCTGGGTTAGTTTATGTACGTACTCGGCGAGATAGCGAGAATTTAGCTGAGTGGTTGAGAGAAAAAGGTTATTCTACAACTTCTTATCATGCGGGATTGGGTGCAGAAGAACGCCGTGCAGTAGAAGCGAGTTGGCTAAGTGGAAAAACCATGTTTGTTGTTTGTACTTGTGCGTTTGGGATGGGGATAAATAAGCCAGATGTGCGTTGGGTGGTTCACTTCCACGCACCGCATTTGCTTTCGGAGTATGTGCAAGAAATCGGACGCGCTGGAAGAGATGGAAAACCAGCGCAAGCGTTGATGTTGATTAGTGAACCTACGGGATGGTTAGATCCAGAGGATAAGCAAAGACAGAAGTTTTTTGAGGATCGGATGCGATCGCAAGAACTTGACGCACAACAATTAATGAAAAAACTGCCGAAAAAGGGAGAAGTCAATGCAGTTACCAAACAATTTCCCGATGGTGCTGTTGCTCTTTCTCTTCTCCACAGCAGCGGTCAGTTAAACTGGCTTAACCCTTTCGAGTACATTATTGAAGAAAGCAGACCAAAGCAGTTAACGACGCAATTACATCCTGCAAAGCAGATGAATCAGTATCTTACAACAAAGCAATGCCGCTGGCAATTTTTATTAAATGCCTTTGGTTTTGACAAAGAAGCGGCAAACTGGCAGTGTGGACATTGCGATAATTGCAGGAAGTAGTTAGTTGATGGTTGTTAGTTGACAGTTAACAGTTATCAACAGTTTTTATGCAACAATAAGAAGTAATATTAACTATGCAAGACATTGCATTTTAACAAGGGGGTAATCAAAATAGAAAGTAGAACCACTGATGCTAAGGTTCGCGCCTACTTATCTCTCCAGCAAATTATTGGTGATTTGTACGCAGAAGCAGATAACGCCGAGCAGAAGGAAATTATCCAAAAAATAAATCCCCCTCTGCGTTATCTCGGAGGGGATTTATAGCAGTTCCCATTCAGATGCGGTACAACATTATATCGTCGCGTGTAGGGGCACGGCACTGCCCATTGGTGTCAACTTAAGAAGATAAAACCCAAATTTGTTGGGTGTAAGCGTCAATCTCTCGATGACGCTTACGCCTGGCTTTGACTAATCCAAACAGTT
>NZ_JBPAOH010000238.1:0-7582 GCF_050875635.1 Tolypothrix sp. VBCCA 56010 | reverse complement strand
CTTGGCGCTAGCCTCTCCCAAAGGGAGAAGACCGCGCTGGCTCACTACGAAGATGTATGTTTTATGTTTAATTACGCCCACTTACTTATCTCTAAAAGACCCACAGGTAAATACTTTGCTTCTCTTCTTTTTATAGGTCGGCGTAGTAGTTCACGCTCTTTAAGAAAGCACTGGTAACAATCATATGAAAATTATGAAAATTTGGATGTGGAGTGCCCTTGGGCTTTTAGTTGTTAACTTATTTGTAGTTGCAATTGTGGCATTTTTGATTCACAGAGATAGTACACAATTAAACCAGAATCAATCACAAAGTCAACAAAACCAAGTATACACAAATTGGGTTTAATAATTCGCCAAGGTTAATGAAAAAGCCCTGATGGTTTAGGCTGAGAATTTTCCACTTGAGCAGGAGCAATTACCTGCAAAGACCAATAGCTCGCGACCATGAGAATTAAACCAGAAACCGCGCCAATTAATAAGCCCATCAGTAAAGCAGATTTACTAGGAAAAATAGAAATAGTGGTCTCATTTGTATAATTGTTTAAAAGCTGTGCTGATACCTCAGATTCAAAAACTTCGTTAGTGTTGTCTGTGGATAAAGGTATTTGAGGTTCAAATGTAAAGTCTTCTGATAATAAAGTCGTATCTGACTCATGCAGTGGCATGTATAAATTTTTAAGTGGCAGAAGTGCCTCTAATACTTCTTTTGCCGACTTATATCTATCTTGAAAGTGATAATGCACCATATTATTGAGTACCGAGGCAAGCTGAGGATTAACCTGAGTTAGGTGTTGCCAAATTAGCTCACCTGTATTGCGATCTTCTGGTAATTGGGTTGGATGTACCCCTGTTAAAGCTTGGATGGCAATAATGCCTAAAGCATAAATATCGCTATTGGGTCGTGGTTTGCCTCGCTGTTGCTCCTGCGGCATGTAGCCCGGAGTGCCGATCGCGATCGTAGAATATTCAACAGGAATAAAGTTTTCTTGACCTCTAATCAATTGATTCCAGATTGGCTTGACAGCACCAAAATCAATCAACACTAACCGATTATCCTGCTTTCTTCTAATAATATTACTCGGCTTGATATCTCGGTGAATCATTCCTTGACTGTGAACAAAATTCAGGATACCCAAAATTTCTTGCAGTAGTTGAAAAACTTTTTTTTCCGACCAACGTTTACCAGGCAAAAATTCCGCATTTAAAGGATGCCCTTCAATAAATTCTTGCACTAGGTAAAACTCAAGATTGTCTTCAAAATGAGTTAAAAGATGAGGAACTAAATCGTAGTTATTTAATTTTTTTAGAGCCTCTGCTTCTCTAGTAAATATCCTTCTACGAATTTCTACCGGGATGGGACATTCACTGCTAGGTAAGAAATGTTTAACAATGCAGGTGGGATGTTCGGGCTTCTTAGTGTCTTGAGCCATGTAAGTTCGACAGAATATACCTTGACTTAAAACTTGGACAACCTGGTAACGTTGTTTTAGTAACTGGCTTAACATGTTACGATCTACCTAACGGTTGTATTAAGTAATTTTACTTAAATAAATTTATCTATAAAATTAATATATAGTTTTTATGTAAGAAGACTTACGTAAATTATCTACAGTTGTATTTAAACTTCATAAAAAATGTATCTAGCTTTTGCACTTTTCTTTGTCAAGCAGGTAAATTGATCGGTGAACCAGAAATTGACATTAAGTACTCATTGCATCCTGTTTATGACTAACTAAATTACAGGAAGAAAAAAATGAAGAATACTAGCAAAAAAATCCCACTAAGCAAAGATGCCCAACAAATGATCAGAGGTCTGATATTTGGCGAACTACTTACAATTGTAATAATTGGCGGACTGTGGTTGTGGCTAAGACCGCGCTTGTGGGTCAACAATGGTACTTTTTATTCCTCTGGTCAAGATACAAACACTGCCTCTACTTCTGCAACTTCAACCTTTCAAACTGTTACTGATGTGCCAATTGGTGCATTTAAATACGGTGGAAGTACGACTTGGGCACCAATTAGGCAACTGGTAGATTCTTATATTCAAAACACTCGTCCGGAACTACAACTGCAATACGTAGACCCTCCTAACGGTAGCCCTGGTTCCGGAGCAGGTATTAAAATGTTGCTTGATGGGAAATTAGATTTTGCTGAATCTTCCCGTCCCCTGACTGCCGAAGAGTATGCGATCGCTAAACAGCGAGGTTTTACACTTGAGCAACGCGAAATAGCTACCGATGGAATAGCAGTAGCAGTCAACCAAGCACTTAATTTACCAGGCTTAACCGTTGAGCAGTTGCAACAAATTTATTCAGGGCAAATTACTAACTGGAAGCAAGTAGATGGACCAGACTTGGCGATTATCCCTTTGTCGCAGCAGCCAGAGAACGCAGACACAGTATTATTCGACAAGCCATTAAAACAAACGCTTGGCTCTAATGTTCAGTATGTCTATTCTACCACGGAAGCACTACGCCGAGTCAGTAAAACTCCTGGCGCTGTATATTACGGTTCTGCGCGAGGTGTAGTACCTCAGTGTACCGTCAAGGCTTTACCTTTAGGTCGGGTGTCTACACAGCTAATTTCTCCTTATCGTGAACCGTTGATACCTTCAAATCAGTGTCCGCAAAAGCGCAATCAAGTTAACACCGAAGTTCTTAAGAACGGTAGTTATCCAATAAAGAGCAAATTATTTGTGATTGTTAAGCAAAACAACGGTCGAGAAGAGAAAGTTGGGGAAGCTTATACTAGACTTT
This sequence comes from Tolypothrix sp. VBCCA 56010, assembly GCF_050875635.1. NCBI lineage: Bacteria > Bacillati > Cyanobacteriota > Cyanophyceae > Nostocales > Tolypothrichaceae > Tolypothrix > Tolypothrix sp. VBCCA 56010. Next base: position 4,823 of record NZ_JBPAOH010000238.1, on the reverse strand, counting down.
TGCTGAGTGACCAAGGAAAAAAGGCGATCGCTCAAGCTGGGTTTATCCCCTAGTTCGTCGTAGTGAGCCGTAGTGAGCAGTTTACTGCTCATAACTTCGGTTTTAAGGACTGAAGTCCTTACTACGTTTAGGAGCTTTACTTAATAAAAGTTTATAATTAACTAGAGAAGTTAGGGCGAATTCCAGTCTGGGCGCAAGTTAGCAGCGTCACGCAAATAGATATGGTGAATTGGCTCGGAGGGTGGGAGGTAGGCGTGAACTAGAAAACGGACGCAACGTTCCAAGCTACCCTCAACGTGCATTTGCTGCACATCTAACATTGCCACATTATCCCAACAAGCACGAGTTCGTGCGATCGCCGCCGGAAAAATAGCATCCAAATCCTGTGTCACTGAGAAAGTAACACTAATCATGTCTGTTGGATGTAGGTGATTTTGTTTTTCCAGTTCATCTAATAGTTCTACAACCGCTTCACGCATCGCTTCAACGGTATTTTCCGCAACAGTTGTTGCTCCGCGAATAGCCCGCATTCGCCACTCCACGCCAATTTCCTCCTTTTTTCGATTTTGCGAAAAGTTTGAGCGGAGGTTTCCGAGAAGTTTGAGCGGAGGAAACCTCCGATCAAAGCTGGGCGTGTCCGATCAAAGCTTTTCAAGACGGATTTTGGATTTAACAACAATCTAAAATCCAAAATCTAAAATTCAAAATTCCCTTTACGGTCGATACAACCACAAAGGCTGACCGCTGGTGGACATTTCAAATTCCATCCAATCAATTCCAGCCCTAAGTCCTGACGAAACCTGAGCACTTCCTGGTAGCAAGCGACTCAATAAGGGTTTATGTTCTTCTAAAGTGTAAGTGAGCGTTTTTTCTGGATCGAGACCCACCAGTTCTGCTGTCCAACATCGCGCATCTTCTTCTGTTCCCAGTCGGTCTACAACACCCAACTCTAAAGCTTGCTGTCCGGTAAAAATCCGACCATCGGCGAAACTTTTCACAGTTTCTTCGGCTAAAGAACGCCCTTCGGCTACTGCTTGCACAAACTGTTGGTAACTTGTATCAATTAGCTGTTGCAGGATGTTTTGTTCTGGTTCAGTTAGTTCCCGGTCGAATGACAAAATGTCTTTGTAGGGACCAGATTTAACTACCTGAAAAGAAACACCGATTTTTTCCAGCAAGCGTTCTATGTTATTTCCACGCAAAATTACACCTATGCTGCCCGTAATTGTACCAGGGTTAGCAACGATGTGTTCGGCTCCCATGCCGATATAGACACCACCAGAAGCGGAAATATTACCAAAACTGGCGACAATTTTGATTTTTTCGCGCAAACGCTTGAGGGCGCTGTAGATTTCTTGGGAATCTCCGACTGTACCACCAGGACTGTCAATGCGTAGCAGCAATGCGGGGAACTTGCGTTCCTCTACAGTTTTTAGGGCTTCTAAAACACGTTTGCGAGTAGCACTGGCGATCGCTCCAGTAATTTCAATCCGAGCAATTTGTTTACGAAACTTGGACTTAAAAGGCCAAACCATGAGCAGTCAAAAACCTTCTTCTAAACTTAATATAAAATGCAAGAGCGCGAATCTGACTCGATGAATCTGTATAAACAACGAGCAAGCCGCAGTGCTATCGGCATTTTAATTGAATTTTTGTGATTTATGCGTATCTTCATTTATTATCTTATCTCCTACCCATCAAGCCTTTAAGCCGAATCGTGCGTTTTGGGTAAGTGATGACTTTTAAATTAATATTTAAATAATAATTAAGTTTTACCAATCCCTTTGTAGATAAGGACTAGCAGCTTTTTCAAGTTCTGTTTTATCTATTTTTTAGAAGTTATGCAATTTACGAGCGAATCTATAATGCTGGCTGTTTGCCGCACTTAAGAACCGCTTCGTAAAATTTGACACCGATAATAAACATAAGTGTCAAATAGCGCACCAACGAAACTACAAGTTAAACAAATTACAAATATTCCGCGTAAGGGAGTGCCGCTGCCAAAGGTTGCAAGAAAACGGATAATGGCGAGTGCGATCGCGCTACTCACATCTTGTACACCCGGAATGTTACCGATCAGCGATAGAGAAAACAAACAAACGCCCACTAAAAACAAAGGAGCGACAAAACTAAAAATAATCGTCAGCAGCAGCGAGCGGAGAAAATTAGTAAAAATAGTCATTTTCGGACAGGCTCCGTGAGTGAATTGGTAAGAGCTATATACCTGTATGTCACTTTCTACAATAAGTGCGATCGCCCTCCCACAGACAATATGTCAAAAATCTTAAGTTTTCATTAAAATAATTATCTACTACTTTTACTAGATGCTAAGAGCATCGATAATACCTAAAATTCTTAAAAACCTAGATAAATAAAGCTTTCCATCAAAGATTGCCGCACTTAAGGGACTAGCAAGCAACCTCTGACACGCTTAATATTCTGAGAAGAGCTTTAAGCTAAGTTAATATTCCGCCTGGGTGGGGAGGTGGGGAGACAAGGGGACAGGGGGACAAGGGGGACAAGGGGACAAGGGGGACAAGGGGACAAGGGAGACAAGGGAGACAAGGGGACAAGGGGACAAGGGGACAAGGGGACAAGGGGACAAGGGGGACAAGGGGACAAGGGGACAAGGGGGACAAGGGGAAAAAATGCCCAATGCCCAATGCCCAATGCCCAATGCCCATTCCCCATTGCCCAATGCCCAATGCCCAATGCCCAACCACTAACCACTAACCACGAACCACTAACAACAAATAACTGACTAGAGCTATTCTTAAGGCAGTTACTGAGTTAACTTGTAAACTTTGAGCAAGACTACATCCAAATCCAGCTTAGGAATATGGAGTCAGCGATTGCTGGCGGCAATTCTTTTAGGTGGGCAAGTATTAGTTCACCTAATTAGGGGCAAAATCCATCGGCACAACACTCTAGAGCAAATGGCAGCGGTTGGACCCGATTCGCTCTTCATTGCTTTATTGACGGCTGTTTTTGTAGGTGCGGTGTTTACCATCCAGGTAGCGCGGGAGTTTATCAATTTTGGGGCAGGAAACGTCGTCGGCGGAGTGTTGGCGATCGCCTTAACAAGAGAACTCTCACCGGTGCTGACAGCGGTGATTTTGGCGGGACGAGTCGGTTCGGCATTTGCAGCGGAAATCGGCACTATGCGCGTCACAGAACAAATCGATGCCCTGCTAATGTTAAAAACCGATCCGATTGATTATCTAGTTATTCCCCGCGTAATTGCTTGCGGCTTGATGCTGCCAATTTTAACTCTTTTGTCTTTAGTCACAGGCATGTTGGGAGGATTGATAATTGTCACGAGTATATACAACCTCTCGGAAACGGCATTTTTAGATTCAGCTCGTAACTTTCTCGGCATTTGGGATATTTGTAGTGCCTTGATTAAAGCCGGTTTCTTTGGAGTTTTAATCGCCGTTATTGGTTGCAGTTGGGGGATGACGACAACCGGCGGAGCCAAAGGTGTGGGACAATCAACCACAACTGCGGTTGTTACCGCTTTGTTGATGATATTTGTCTGCAACTTCTTTCTTTCTTGGTTAATGTTTCAGGGAACCGGCAGTGCATCGCTACAAGGATTCTAGTCGCTTCAAAGAACAGGCTAGGGTCTGTTTTACTTTGTCACGCAGTGAGGCTGGCTCTACAGCTTTAGTAATCTCAAGAGCTTTGTCGTATTGCCCTAACACCCCATAGCCACGGGCGACGGTAATTATAACAATATTTTTTGATGAAACTTCCTTATCTGGTTTAGCCAAAGCGATCGCCTGAGATAAAACTTCAGTAGCGCGAGCCGATTGTTTTAGCAGTGCATACTGGTTGGCAATTTGAGCTAATGCTTGGGCTTTGACAAATGTCTCCTTAATGTTTTTAGCAGCTGATAAAGAATAATCAAGGACTTCAACAGCTTTATCCCTTTGTCCTGCTCCTTCGTAGACTTGGGCAATACTAGACAAAATACTAATTGTCATGTAATCCTGCTGTGGTAGGGTTTTAACAAACTCAAACAATTCAGACGATAACTCATCGGCTCTCTGTTTTCGTCCTACAGCTAGATACTGACCGATAAATCTGGGCAAAATAAAAAGTTTCAAACGACTAGCCAAAAGGTTAGTAGAGTCAGGTTTGCTCGCTGTTCTATAAACCGCATCCGCCCGCTCTATGATAGAAGCAGCGCGAACCGATTGTCCGGCTACTCGATACTTTTCAGCGATATCCAATAAAGTAGTGAATTTGAAAACCTCGCCCATGATTTCTGCAACCTGAAGCGCTTGATCCAGTTGCCCTGCTTGTGTATAGGCTTTGACTATTTCCGACAACACATTATCTTTCAATGAGATATCGTTCGGCTGCTGCGGCTGTGTAATGCTCTTTGCAACCTGAAAGGCTTGATTTAGTTGCCCTGCTGACCTGTAAGCACTGGCTATTTCACTTAATGCCTCGTTCTTGAGAGAAACATCCTTAATTTTTTGTGCATGTTGCAAAGCTTCATCCAACTTTCCCGCCCTTACCAAGTTACTGACAGTCGCAGCATTGGAGCGATCGCTTGGTACAGATGTAGAAAAGGTTGGTTTGTCAGGGGCAACGAGAATTGGGGTGATTGCAAAAAATCCAAATAGGGACTTGGCTGCGGCTGACGACATTGGTAAGGGCGGAAACGGACAAGCTGGGGCGATGGGGGGTAGCGAAAGAGAAGATTCTGACTTAATAGTTACCTTTCGCATAGTCAAATATATTCAAACATCAACTATCTATTCAGTTGGAGTTAGTATTTATACTGGACAGCAAATCCTACACTTGGCAGGAAG
>NZ_JBPAOH010000237.1:0-7696 GCF_050875635.1 Tolypothrix sp. VBCCA 56010 | reverse complement strand
GGCTGACTCTGCTACTAATAGTACCTCTAAGGAAGTTCTGGAAACATTAAGAATGTGCCAGAAGCCTACACCGACCTGTACTCAGGCGGTGTAGGTAGTTCACAGAGCCTTTCGTGGTCTGCATTCCATCGGGTTCATTGCTTACTTCCGACGTGACCGGGGTCATAGACCCTTTTACGTGGAGACGCAGGAGTTGGGATTCCCAGAAGGAGACGGCTCCTCTGTCTAAAACGCTAGTGCGTCTACGCACGACTTCACGTCGCACCTTCCAATTAACCCCCTTTTTTTGAGTACCCGTCTTAATCTGTCGGGACTCAGTTTTACATTGCGTTGCCGCTCTGCGGCTTGCCGAAGGCATCGCGTTCTAATTTTTGCGTAAGTTGAAGACTATTGTATGTACGTGGTTCTTTTTTCAGGCAATATAGCCAAAAATACTATGTCCTCTTCTCCCCATTTTGACTTTCCTCCTCGACCGGGTAGTTCCCAAAGTCCTTCTAGACCTTTGCTTTTCCATTTGTGCAAAACCTCTCTTACCGCTTCTAAAAACCTACGCATATCTGGGCAATAATGCTCAAATCTCTGTAGAGGGAACTTAGCGGTTTATGTTCTTTAGAAATCATCTTTAACACTTTCGTTTGCTTTGGGCAGATTGCTCCGACCATCGCTTGACCAAAGACTCCCAGTTAGAGATAGCATAAAAGTTATGACGCTTAATGCTAGATTTCTTAATCAGATTATTCAGTTGATTCCACTGGCTCCATACGTGCTTTCCATCCTTCACGGAGAGATAGGCGGTTATGGAGCCATGAATTTTTTCTTTCAAGCGCATACCGCGTCTAGCGATAGCCATAGCCGCAGCTTCATCACTAGCTAGACCATACTGGCGAGCATATTTTACTAGTCCAATAACGCTGGTGTATGCTGGATTTACTTTCATCAAGTAAATACCACGGTTGCTTAAAATGCTTTCTAGTAGTTCGTAAAATCGGCTATATGCCCAATTAGAAAGCATTCGAGCATATTTTCTAGCACGTTCTTTGAGTTGTTCTTTTTTGGTTGAAAAATCTAATTCTTCACAAACAATCGGACAAGCAAATGTGTCTGCTAATGTCGCTAATTGCAAGCAAGCATCAACAATTTGAGCATCTTGCTTGCCTGATGGCAATCCCATTTGTAACGAGATTTGACCATGAGCTTTCAGGTTGCCATCGCAATCAACATATGCCCAACCAATTGAGCCAGGATTCAAATCGATTCCAATACATCCATAAGCGGAATGCCTAGAGACGCGCTTGACTGGTGCTGGCGTGAACTGTACTGCTGCATTCCATTTACCATCTTTGCAATAGAAGTGCCATGTTTTAGAACCATCTTTCGGTAATCTGTTGATTTTGCGGTCAAAGTTACCGACTCGTGTTTGTACGTACTTACCAAACTTTGACTCTAAACAAGCTGGTACACGGAACTTGAGGACATCACCATCCCATTGACAAACCTGATTGCCAAACGATTCATCTTTGGAGCCAACTACAAATGCTTGGTTTTTAGGAATGACTGCATGAATTGGTGCAGTCTTTAAATTCAAGATTTGTTTTTGTAGTTGACTAGCACGACGCTTTTTATTGTGAATCTGAAAGTGAAGATTATGCCAATTGGTTTTATGTGTTTTTAAATCGGATGCAATAGGTAGCCTGCATCCAGTTTTGGATTCTTTCCAGTTCTTTTTCTCATAAAATTTGAAAGAATCTGCTAATTTCTTTTCTGATTTACTAATCCAAAGATTAATTGATTTGAGCTTGCCTTCAATAATTTTGATATGATGTTTTCGATGTTCTTTAGATGCATCTACAGCGCCTTGAGCATGGCTGATTATACCATTAGCATGACGTTTTGAAATACCAAAAGTCTTTTGTAAATAAGTGTTCCAACTTGATTTGTTGAACTTTTGACCAAATAGAAGGTAATTCGCTGTCTCACAAGCTGCTTTATGAAATACCTGACTGTAAGCTGCCAAGAACATCTCAAACTCAGTGAGTCCTAAACTATTCAATTCTTCTGCTGGAGTCGGTAGTCCTTTAACATATGTGAGAGTCGCCATTTATTTTACCCCTTCGGGGTTCGGCAGTTGCTCCTGGGGGAAACCCCCATGACCGCACTGCCTCACCTCGTCAATGACATTAGATATTCCATCAATTAACTTCTTATTTTTACGACTTCTAGCACCATATAAACGTGCTGAAAATACCGTTACAAGTTCAATCATGTCTTGAACTAATTCTTGTTCAAAACTTAATTTTTCTGTGGATTTATTGATAATTACTACTTCGGTTTCCATCTCTTCACAGATAGCAAATACTAACTCAGCCCCGAAGCGTAGCAACCTATCTTTATGAGTTAGTACTAATCTCCCAACATCACCTTTAAGTATTCTGGTAAGTAGCTTTCTCAGTCCTTTCTTGTTATAGTTCAAGCCACTACCTAAATCTTGGATTGTCTCAAACTGCCAACCATTTGAACCACTAAAAGCTTCTAGAACCTGAATTTGCCTAGTTAAATCATTCTTTTGGTCATGACTTGAAACTCTTGCATAATTGATGGTTATACGGTCATCTAACTGTTTCAAGTCACGTGGCGTGATTCGTTTGATGTCTGCTAAATAGAAGCGTCTATGTCCACTCGGAGCGCGTTCATATCGAATCTTTCCAAGGTCAGCCCACCTCCTGATTGTGTCTACTGAAACTCCTAATTCTTTGGCAGCATCACCGATGCTGATAGTCACTGATTGAATATCCTCCATATCGCTGTTTCTGATATAGAATACATTCAATTCTATGGGAATTTCGGAAGAATTGCCTAGATATACCCAGATATTTTTATTCAGCTACACACCCTTTGTAGAGTCAAATTAAAGTGAGCAGCTATTTTTTCTACATACCAGCCATGCGCGTTTAGCCTAATTATTTCTGCTCGATCTTTTACTTTCTGTGGTACATCCGCAGTTCTTAGCTTTAACAGGGTTCTGTCTTGCTCACGAGTCAAGAATATCCTTAAACGGGCACCCATATATAAGTCACCTCGTTAGATGCATTCTACGTATTTACTTATCTTTACATAAGTTGGTTTTTTCGTGCCTACCTACTTAGTTGGCAGAATTTGCTCAAAATAATTGTTGATCTCGGTTGCTGAGAAGGGGTGGTTGCGGCGTTTAAACTCCCAATCTTTACCATTGCTTAAGAAAAGGCTGTCCCCCATCACTGGTTCTGCTGCTTTCCAGGGAGCATTTTTGTAATATTGATCGCGATCGCTCACTAACACTTGCTCAATCAAGGCTGGGTCATTAATTAAAATACTGGCTTGATTGAATAACCAAAAGCGCATAATATCGCCATAAGCCAAGCCATATTCATACAGCTTGATATGAGAGGGAGTACCCACAAAATCTAAAGCATTGCCAATTAAGAATTTAGGAACAGGACCAGGAATGTGGTTGAGATTATTTGACATTTTAGGTTTACGATAATCCAATTCTTGCCTGTGGGAAAAGAGTACCTAATTTTGACAGAAGCTGATTTAACTTGACAATACCCGCTTGATTTTAGCTGGTAGCCCGTCTCGTGGCACAATAGTTGCGGCTGGATCGTTGATTAGTAAGTTAGGCGTCGCCCCTAACCAAAAACACATTAAATCGCCATGTTTTAAGGCGTAATTATAAAGCAACTTATGAATGTCATTGCCAAAAAAATCAAAAAGATTACCTACTGGAAAAATTGGGCTTGGCCCAGGTATATTATTGAGTTTACGTACTTTGGAGCCAAAGAAAACTGGAAAACAATTTTCTAAAAATCTGGTTGAGGGAGAGGATGAGTTGGTAGACATATTGTTTCTTCCTTTTTTCTTGCTTTGGAAATTCGATTTTAATTGGATGCGGTTCTTTAAGCACGCGGTTCATCAAGTGATATTATGTCCGTCCGAATGCAGCGGATTTCATCTTAGTTGAATACACGCACCTCTGCACCGCACTGCCGTGCTCCTACAATGGACTGTATTCTATTCAGTTGAAAACTGCTGCCTCAAAATCTTCACTAACGTGAAGAACACGGACTAAATACTTAAGCTATTAGGTACATTCGAGGGTAAAAGAAAGGTGTAAGGTTCAAGCCGGTTTTGATTCCGCTGATTAATCAGTTGCTCAATTTCTTGTAATTTTGCCTGGAATTGTAGCAAAACCTTCTGAGCGCGGACATCGACAAAGTTCTTGTCTGGATAGCCCAGGCGATTTGGCTGGAAAGCACTGAGAGTTTTCATCAACTCCAATTGCTTTGCCGCCAACTTTTGTGGGGGGAGAATCTTCAGGATTGTGGCTTCATTAATTTCTTGATCGCGACTGGGAGGAGGTGCATAGGTTGCTAGCGGCATGTTGGGGGCAAAGGCGAGGTAGTCGTATTGGGGATAGTTCACCGCACCGTGCTGAGGTCCACTAATAAAAATAATCTGGGTGGCGATCGCCACTAACTGTTCCAGAGTGTCCAGTTTACCATTGGACACTAATCCTTTGACATTACCCCCTTCTGGAGATACGAGCTTTCGCACCCAATTCTGTAGTTCTGTATCCTCCTGGATCTGGACTGGAGATGTGTAGTAGAGATCTAGATAATCGCTAACGTAAGCCTCAATTGCTCTCCACAATAGCAAAGCATCATCCCGGTAGGGGTAGTCGGGCAAAAAGTTTTCTCCTTGTCCATCCAGATCGGTTTCTCCCACTCCTCGCCGAGTGAACTCCTTGGGCAGGGCAAACTCACTGAAGTTTTCTAGATATTCTTTGATGGCTGCTTTAATAACGCTGATGGAGGCTTCTAGAGTTCCAGCTAGCAGGGCATCTGCATAGCCACCCGGGCTGATCAATTGTTCTCGTGCCAGTTCATTGATTGCCAGGGTGAATTGAAAATGGGGTTTTAGCAAGACCGACAGAGGATGATTGGGCGCTAGTTCATTGGCGGTTGCCATTACAAACGGTTCCAACACCAGATGGGTTCGTCCCAGATGGCTGATGGCTTCGTGATAGTTGCCATCAGCCATCTGAGCAAAGATTTTTGCCATAAACCAGTGCATCCCATCGATTGGTGTATAAATTGGATTTTTTTCTGGATCGGGTTGCTGATTGAGTTGAATGGCAATTGGAGCTAAAGTACCGCGATAATCGCCATAACCTACGGGTTTCCAACAGTACAACACCAACGGAGCAGCAATGATTTTTGTTCCTTGTTCGTAGCTTCCTGGAGTGAGTCCATCAAGCCCTTTGTAATTAGTGAGGAAGATTCTGCCCTCTGCGATCGCCTCTGCCAGCGTCTTTTTAGTCACCATGATTTTTTGAAAGATGGCATCTGTAACTGGAAAGTTATCGGGCAATTTCCCAACTACGCGCTCAATCACCATCGGGTTAACACCAGCAATGCGCTGACGGGCAAAGACAGCATCGTTGCGGAATGTTTGCAATGTCGAGGGTTTAGGCAGGAGTGGAAACATCTCCTGGTAGTCTTCCAAGCTATCGAATGGATCAAAAACATTATCGATCTTGCTTGCCAAGGTATTCGCGATTAATGATACTAAGCCCCGATCTCGCTGCTGCAAGTATTTAAATGAGAACATTTCTAACTGTGGCAATTCTTTAATCAGCAATATCCCCGCTGTTTCGCTGTATTGATAATCTTCTCGCTGTATTGCGATCTGTTCATTTCGCTGCCGCTGTTGGTCAGGGGTATCGTCTTGGGGCAAACTCGGCTGAATCATGGAACTAATCCTCAAATTTTTAATGTATTTATCACTCTAAAACTGGAAACATCGATTTTCTTGCGTGAGAACTCTATTTCAACAGCTTGTGGTTCTGATGCAGCACAGATCAAGTCTTTTAGATCAACGTTGCAATTGTTGTATGGATAGAATTTCCTTGCTATCTCGGTTCTACACTGGGGATTATTGCTGTTTCGGAAAAATTTACAGAACTTGACCATTATTTTTTTGCATTATTTTGGGTAAATTAAGACTGCCCCTATAAATTTTAGATACATTTAACTGTGACTAGAACTTACGGATTGACAGAAATTTGATTGTATGCATAAACCCTTACTTGATTTGCACCAACAGAAGTTAAGTATGAATGAGCTTCATAGCTCTATTTTTAATAGGTGTAAGCACCATCAAATTATGCAGTTTTGGGATTGTGTGGAAAAAATTGCCGTGCCATATTCTGTAAAAAAAATTCATTCGGGAGTTTTTGATCTGGAACTTTCCCCTTTTTAACTGAGTTTTAGTGCCTGAAATTCTAAAACCCAGCACTAAATTTCGGAAATTGTTCCGACGCTAATAAAATCCGAAACCGTGTAAATTTTTATATATTTCCGCAGATAACGGCGCTCAAGCTAGATATATAAGTGCTTTAAGCTACTTGGCACTTCGTGACAGCAACTCTTTCCTTAGCCCATTGAGGAAAACTTTGCGATTTACTGATAGTGGCTTGCTCATAACTCCCCACAGTGTCAGCCATCACTTTTGTTTGGGGAATTTTTTGGGAAGATGCGACAAAAGTATTTTGAGTTGTTGTGATGGGTATAGGTACTGGAGTTAGAGGTACGGAAGTCGGCTGTGCTGGGGGTTTTGTGGATGGTGCAACTCTTTGTTGTGTTGCTGCAAGGTCTTGGACTTTACTGCTGCTAGTCCAGCACCCCTACGTGCTCTTGGGAAAAACCTGTCCACTTGTTATCGCAGGCTTCACTCCTAGTCGCGCTATAAATCCTAAAAAACACCTTCCATATTTTGAGTGTGAGAGCGCAAAATGGTTACGAGCGGTCTTCGGTACAAATTGATGACGGCAGCGGATGCCACATATTGCTATGCGTGGATAACTTTATCAAAGCCCTGGCAGTTAACTTGTTGCACGATAATTCCAGAGGACACCGCGAGCAAGCGATCGCATGGGGTAAGTTAAGCAATAAAATACAGGACTCCAGAGAAAAGTAGGAGGGGAAAATGCGCCTGGGAAATAATTACCATCTATGCGCTTCCCCGACCACTTGTGCACATGCGATGCCTGCGGTGCTTGCTAGCCTACGGACACGATGAAGATTGTCGTCGTGGGATGAGCGATGCTGAAATTATTACAGGGCGCATTCACGAAGAAAGAAGGCGATCGGATCGATGTGAAGAAGTACCCACCTTTAAGCATAGGTGGGATTGAAATAAGGACGCTGTATTTTTTCGCCACGTGGGTACTCAAAATACATGTTTTTTTTTAACTGGGCTTTCAACACTTGTACTTTCGATTTCGCTATGGTGGAAGCGCGTCTTTTTCCACCACTTTGAAGTGCGCGATCGCATTCAGTAGTAAATTTGTATTCCATAACCCGCAACGCCGGGTTAATACACGCTCTTCAAGCTTGTAATTGACCCGGCGTTGCGGCAGCGGCTTCTTGGGTAAATCAAGGAATTGAAAGCCGAATTAAAGTACAAACCAAAGTCGGATGAAGGTTAAGATGCTATCACGCATTACTATTAGATCCGTGAGGAGTAATTATTTTATTGACATACTCCCCGCAATTCAATTGCGGGGATTCTAGGCTCAAACAACAATCGCAGGCAAAGCCCGACTTACATCGCCTAACCTAATGGTCGATGCCCCAACCATTTGAATATTACGCGCAGC
>NZ_JBPAOH010000236.1:0-7810 GCF_050875635.1 Tolypothrix sp. VBCCA 56010 | reverse complement strand
ACTCACCCGTCCGCCACTAAGTACCGAAGTACTCCGTTCGACTTGCATGTGTTAAGCATACCGCCAGCGTTCATCCTGAGCCAGGATCAAACTCTCCGTTTTGGTTTGTTTGTTTAGCTCGACTGCTCTTTTATAACCTCAGTCTGGTTGATTATTTGACTGACGCGCACAAGTTGCTTTATACTGTCTTTCAAACTATAATCTTTTCATGGTTCGATCGCCTTTTCGAGTTCGCTTTTTTTCGCTCGCTCATCCGGCACTTATTTAATATAGCGAGTCCACAATTTGTTGTCAACTGTTTTCTCAAAGTTTTTTGGATAAATTTTTGTAGTCGCCTCAAATGTAGTCAGAGCATACAGTTTAAGCCACAATGAATAATGCAGGCTTCAAGCCAAGGAGACTAAAACGTGATTTTTCAGTCGGTAATAGCTGTATTGCATAAATTCTGGAGCGATCGCGGTTGTCTGATTGCCCAACCATATGACATTGAAAAGGGAGCAGGCACTAAAAACCCGCATACTTTTTTACGAGCGTTGGGACCAGAACCTTGGGCTGTAGCTTATGTTGAACCTTGTCGTCGTCCCACTGATGGACGTTATGGTGAAAATCCCAATCGCTTTCAACACTATTATCAGTTCCAAGTTCTGATTAAACCTTCACCAGATAATATCCAAGAAATTTATCTCGATTCCCTCAGAGCGTTGGGGATTCGTCCAGAAGACCACGATATCCGGTTTGTGGAGGATAATTGGGAAGATGCGACCGTAGGTGCTTGGGGTACTGGTTGGGAAGTTTGGTTAGACGGGATGGAAGTTACCCAGTTTACTTACTTCCAGCAGTGTGGAGGAATTGATTGCCGTCCTGTTTCCATTGAAATTACATACGGTTTGGAACGACTGACAATGTACCTCCAACAAGTGGAGGCATTCACTAAGATTCGTTGGACAGACAATATTAATTATGGAGATGTTCACCTCCAAGGAGAGATTGAGCAATGTGTTTACAATTTTGAAGCCTCTAATCCTGAGATGCTGCTGACACTATTTAATATGTATGAGCAGGAAGCTCAACAATTAACTGAGCGAGGACTAGTGTTACCCAGCCTAGATTATGTTATGAAGTGTTCGCACACGTTCAATTTGTTAGATGCAAGAGGTGTGATTTCAGTCACGGAGCGAACTCGCTACATAGCAAGGATTCGGCATTTGGCGCGAAGGGTAGCGCAGCTTTATGTAGAGCAAAGAGAGAAACTGGGTTTTCCGCTACTTAAGAAGGCAACAGTTTGATTAGTGTAAGCGGTATACAATACAACAAATGAAGAAGATAAGGAGTTTTTTACCTTATCTTTTTTTGTCTTTTTACTCTTTGCACGATCGTGAATTTTGAACAACTACAAATTGGCGACTATTTTCGGATACCTGGGATGAATCGCAGATGTGTATACAGAAAGGCTAGCAGTTCACATTGCACTTTGGGTGCAGCATTACAACCAATTCGACATCAAACAAAAGTAATACGGCTTACTCGCATAGAAGTTGCTGATTATTTTACTGATTATTTTTCAGCAAAGCTCGATTTCCTCCAAAGCCTACGACAATAAAAGCTTGACAAACTACTTTGCTTAATCTCAAAGAGTATGCTTTCTTGATAAACAGTGAGAAGGCTATGAAATACAAATGGTGAATTTAACAGAAGTTCTAGAACCGATCGCCGCAGAATTTCGCTCTCTAAAAATCCCTGAACCGATTGTGCATTGGGGACATCCGCGCTCTGATGGCGATCGTTGTTTTTGTCATGGGTAGTTTTGTGGGATTAACTGGTTTTAGAGGACGAGTTGTTGAAGATAAAGATGCGGCGATCAAAAGTCGCAGCGATCATCGTAAACTAGCGCCGTGGATGTTTTTATTTATGGCACTCGGTTATAGCAAGCGGTTAAAGGCAATATTCTTTCAAGCGATACTCCTTCAGAGTCACTTCGTGAACGCATCCAATGAGCGAGAGTACAGTGATTTTAGTCAGAGGTGCGATTAAAAGTTAACCTCGGCTTGGTTAAAGAAAGGTGGGTTAATTTTTGCGGGTCGATGTTATAGCATAACAGACCGATGTTATAGCATAACGGACCGATGTTATAGCATAACGGACCGATGTTATAGCATAACAGACCGATGTTATAGCATAACGGACCGATGTTATAGCATAACGGACCGATGTTATAGCATAACGGACCGATGTTATAGCATAACAGACCGATGTTATAACATAACGGGTCGATGCATTAGACATCTACAGAAAACATGTAGAGACGTTACACAGGTTCAGTTGTGCTATTACTTTTATTGATTAACGGTGCAATTTGTCTGAGTGGCTTTGGGGGAAATAAAGCTGGGTTACGGACGGTTCACGCTTATGTAGGTAGTACGGCACTTTGTATACTGTTTGTACATGCTGTATTGGAGTTAAAGTTAGGTATGACTTTGTAATGCAGCTATTGCAAAAGATGCTAAATGCCCTCAAACTAAAGTCTGGGGCGTTGTGCGTACAAAGCAGGCACACGCAAGCTAAATACAATGTTTTGTAGCTGGGACTTTAATCGTCGGGTAATGAGTGCAAAATGATTCAGGCAAATGGTGTAGTTATTTGTCTTGGCTACATTCTAGGGTTGCTGTTTACAGCAGTTCCTTTCGGTGGAGTTTGGGTGCTAATTTTGGGAATAGTGGGAGCGGTTTTTTTGAGAAGACGCCGCATTACTTTGACAAAAGCACTACAGAAAACTAAGGCTGCACCACCTAATTGGCAAACTAATCCCAAACCAATTATATGGATAGTTGCTGGCTTGGTTGGGTTGTTTGCAAGTTTGTATTTTCAATTCCGCGTACCGCAACCTGGAAAAAATGACATCAGTCTGTTTGTTCCACCAGGAAATAATAATAATCAAGAGCAACTTGCGATCGTTCGCGGGGAGGTGGCAAGTACACCCCGCTTGACTCGCAGTCAACGGGGACAATTTTGGTTGCAAGTAAAGGCTCTGGATGAGGTAAAAAAAGAAAGTAACTCAGCAGGTATGAGTAAAGGGGCAACAGGTAAGTTGTATGTGACTGTGCCTTTACTTCAAGCTACTGGGTTAAGTCCTGGTAAACAAGTTGCAATCACTGGGGTTTTGTACAAACCAAAAGCAGCGTCAAATCCTGGTAGTTTCGACTTTCAAAAGTTTCTCAAGCAGGAAGGGGCTTTTGCTGGTTTGATTGGAAAGCAGATAAATATTTTAGAAGAAGAACGTAAATGGGGATGGTGGAAAATTGGGGAGCGAATTGTGCGATCGCTTGTTCGCGGATTAGGTATTCCCGAAGGTCCGCTTGTCAGTGCTATGGTTTTAGGTAGCAAAGCTGTTGATTTGCCTTACGATATTCGCGATTTGTTTGTGCAAGCAGGGTTAGCTCATGCTTTGGCTGCTTCAGGATTTCAAACTTCTCTAATATTAGGTGTGGTGCTGGGGTTGACAAGGCGTACCAGACGTGTAACGCAATTTATTGTTGGTTCGTTTGCCTTAATTCTTTTCTTAAGTTTAACTGGTTTCCAGCCTGCGGTACTCAGAGCGGTAATTATGGGATTTGCCGCATTAGTAGCTTTGGCATTAAGACGAAAGGTGATGCAGTTAGGATCGCTATTGCTGGCAGCGACGCTGTTATTGCTCTATAATCCTTTGTGGATTTGGGATTTAGGATTTCAGTTGAGTTTTTTAGCAACGTTGGGATTAATAGTAACAGTACCGCCGTTAACTCAGCGTTTGAATTGGTTGCCTCCGGCGATCGCTTCTTTGATTGCTGTTCCCTTAGCGGCGACAATTTGGACTTTACCAGTACTGATACACGTTTTTAGCGTGGTAGCAATTTATAGTCTACCTTTAAATATCCTTGCTACTCCATTTATTTCTGTAATTAGTATCGGTGGTATGATTAGCGCTTTGGCAAGCTTAATTTTTCCTCAGGCTGGCAGTGCTTTAGCTAGTTTGTTGTATCACCCTACACATTTGCTCATTCGCCTAGCAGAATTTTTTGCTCAATTACCAGGAAATTCTGTTGCTGTTGGGACGATATCTATTTGGCAGCTGCTGGCAATTTATGCACTGATTATATCGGTTTGGCTGATGCGTTGGTGGCAGCAGCGTTGGTGGTTTGCAAGTGTGATTGCGGTTGCTTTGGTGTTGATACCAGTTTGGCATTCTGCAAGCAGTTTATTTAAGATTACGGTGCTAGCGGCTGATACAGAACCAGTTTTGGTCATTCAAAACCAAGGAAGGGTAACGCTGATTAATAGTGGAGATGAAGGTACGGGACGCTACACAATTTTACCATTTTTGCAACAGCAGGGTGTGAATCAAATTGATTGGGCGATCGCTCTTCATTTCCAAAGCGATGATACCAGTGGTTGGTTAGAGGTCCTGCAACGTTTGCCGATTAAAGTTTTCTCTGATTATTCTGCTACCCCAGACAATATATTGGCAAGTCAGGCTATCCAAAAGGAACTGCCAAAAAGTAAGGGAATTTATCAACCTTTGTCACTCGGTCAAACTGTGAATACTGGTTCGGCAGTCGTGCAGTTAATCAATGACCAATTACCCGTCTTGCAAATGCAAATTCAAAATCAAAGTTGGTTGTTGGTGGGTAATCTCAAGCCTGACGAACTGCGTCAACTTCTGAAAAATAAAGCTTTGCCTCAACCGCAAGTGCTGTGGTGCGCTACTGAGTCTTTGAAAGATTTGGTTTTGGCGCTGCAACCACAGATAGCGATCGCACCTAACGCTGACCTTGACCCGAAAATTTTCTCCGAATTAAGTCAAAACCAAACGAAGCTGTTTTTTACTGGGCGAGATGGGGCAATTCAATGGACTCCGAAAGGTGAGTTTGAGGCGTTTATTCAAGCTTCAGAAAATAAAGCTTCGGTGTTGTGAAAATTTATCGGTTCGTGATAGTGTAATTATTATAGGCTTAATATGTCTTGGGGAGAGGTGTCCGAGTGGTTGATGGTGACGCACTCGAAATGCGTTTTAGGGAAACCTAACGGGGGTTCGAATCCCCCCCTCTCCGTTGAAAGTTTAGATTAATTTGTCGCCAATCAAATTTGGCAATACCCTTGCATTGTGATTGCATCGGCTTGTTATGTTAATGCATCGGGTTGCATTGTTAATGCATCGGGTTGCATTGTTAATGCGTCGGGTTGCATTGTTAATGCATCGGCTTGTTATGTTAATGCATCGGGTTGCATTGTTAATGCATCGGCTTGCATTGTTGATGCATCGGGTTGCATTGTTAATGCATCGGGTTGCATTGGACATCTCCAGAAAAGACGTTCGGTGTGGAACGTCTCTACAAGGGTTTCGGACAACGCATAATTGATTTTCACTTCTATGTCTATTGTAGACCTCTTGCACTCATTCCCTAATACCCCACCCCCAACCCCAGACCGCTTGCGGGGAGGGGAGCGTTTGCGCTCTTCAAATGCGGGGTGAGGTTCTTTATTTTTAATTTATGCAAGAGGTACACACAAGAGGATTTTGTGATGACAACGAGCGGTATAATTTGAGCATCTTGCAGAGAATTAAGCCATAATCGCGCTCAGGTGAAATCAATAGTATTTTGATGCTTGCCTGAGAATTAACAGATGACTACAGTTGAGCCAAGCTATGAATATCAAGTTGGCGGAAGTCTCCCTTCTGATTCTCTCACTTATGTGAGGCGGCAGGCAGATGAAGATTTGTATGCGGGGCTGAAGGCAGGCGATTTTTGTTATGTGCTGAACTCGCGGCAAATGGGTAAATCTAGCTTGCGGGTGAGAACTATGCAACGGTTGCAAGCTGAGGGTGTTGCTTGTGCTGCTATTGATATTACAGCGATCGGTAGTTGGGATATCACTGCCGAGCAATGGTATGCAGGGGTGATTGATAGTATTGTTAGCAGTCTGTATTTGTATGAAACTTTTGATTTAGATAGCTGGTGGGAAAGTCACGCTTTACTTTCGCCGGTGCAGCGGTTGGGCAAGTTTATTGAGGATGTGCTGCTAACGTCGATTAATCATAGCATTGTTGTTTTTATTGATGAAATCGATAGCATTCTCAGCTTGAATTTGCCTTCGGTTGACGATTTTTTTGCTTTAATCCGCAGTTGCTATAACCAGCGTGCGGATCAACCAGAGTATAAGCGGATAACTTTTACACTGTTTGGGGTAGCAACTCCCTCGGATTTGATTAAAGATAAAAAGCGCACACCATTTAATATAGGTCGAGCGATCGCTCTCACGGGCTTTGAGTTAAATGAAGCCCAAGCGTTAGCTTTAGGGTTTGTGGGCAAAGTAAATAATCCGCAAAGAGTATTGCAAGAGATTTTGGCTTGGACTGGTGGACAACCGTTTCTGACTCAAAGACTTTGTAAGTTAATCAAGACTAAGGGTTGGGGACTGGAAACTGAAGATGAGTCTAAAGTTGATGAGTTGGTTGAAACTTATGTTATTACTAATTGGGAATCGCAGGATGAGCCTGAGCATTTAAAGACGATCCGAGATCGGATTTTGAGTAGTGACCAAGTTGCAGGCAGGCTGTTAGGACTTTATCAGCAAATTTTACAACAGGGTGAAGTCGCGGCAAATGATAGTCCGGAACAAATGCAGTTGCGGTTGACGGGGTTGGTGGTTAAGCAGCAAGGTAAGTTAAAAGTTTATAACTTGATTTATGAATCGGTTTTTAACCTGACTTGGGTTGAGAGAGAATTAGCCAAACTGCGTCCTTATTCTCAAGCTTTCAGAGCATGGATAGATACAAATCGTCAAGATGAATCACGGTTGTTGCGGGGTGCAGCCTTACAGGATGCTTTGATTTGGGCAGGAGATAAAAGCTTGGGTGTTGAGGATTATCAGTTTCTCGCAGCTAGCCAAGAATCAGACAAGCGAGAAGCGATAGAAGCACAAAAGCAAGCTAATCAGATTTTACAAGCAGCGACGCAAAAAGCTAATCAGCGGATTCGCCTTGGCTCTTTGATTTTGGGTATATCTGTGGTGGGAGCAATAATTGCCGGGATAATGGCAACAGTTGCTTTTAACAAACAACAAGAAGCAGTACAAGGAACCAGATTAGAACGAGAAGGCAGCAATGCTTTACAGCAATTTGATTATGATCAAATAGGAGCATTGCGATCGGCAATGCGAGCCGGACAAGATTTGCAAAAGCTAGTTAAGGATAATCGTTCCTTAGAGGAATATCCCGCAGCTAGCCCACTTTTAGCTTTAAGAACGATTTTAGATAACATCCAAGAGCGAAATCAACTCACCGGGCATCAAGAACAAGTCATCAGCGCCAGTTTTAGCCCTGATCGCAAACGAATTCTCACCGCATCAGATGACAAAACCGCGAAGGTGTGGGATTTAAATGGTAAACTCATCGCTACCCTGACTGGGCATCAATCATATGTCAACAGCGCCAGTTTTAGCCCTGATGGCAAACGAATTGTCACCGCTTCATATGACAATACCGCGAAGGTGTGGGATTTAAATGGTAAACTCATCGCTACCCTGACTGGGCATCAATCAGTAGTAAAAAGCGCCAGTTTTAGCCCTGATGGCAAACGAATTCTCACCGCATCATTAGACAAAACCGCCAAGGTGTGGGACTTAAATGGTAAACTGATCGCTACCCTGACCGGGCATCAATCATATGTCAACAGCGCCAGTTTTAGCCCTGATGGCAAACGAATTCTCACCGCATCAGATGACAAAACCGCCAAGGTGTGGGATTTAAATGGTAAACTCATCGCCACCCTGACTG
>NZ_JBPAOH010000235.1:0-7810 GCF_050875635.1 Tolypothrix sp. VBCCA 56010 | reverse complement strand
GGGGGGGAGTGGGGGAGGGGGGGAGATGAGGGAGATGAGGGAGATGAGGGAGAGGGGGGAGACAAGGGAGACAAAGGAGAGGGGGAAGACAAGGGAAAAATTCTTCCAAGTTGTCGTCCTTGTCGTCCTTGTCGTCCTTGTCCCCTTGTCTCCCTGTCTCCTTGTCCCCTTATCTCCCTGTCTCCAAGTCTGTCCAACTCCTTGCCTCCCTGTCGATACTTCTGTTGCTTCATTCTTGAATTTCTAGATGTCCGTCAATCTCTCCGGACTCTTCTAAAAAACCGATACCGGATAAGGGACGATATGGATAGCTTTGTCGAGGAGTTTTTTGAATGTCTTCTTTGATGGCTTCTAGGTCGATGTAGCGATCGCTTACATTAATTAAACTATCGCTGGTCATTGAGCGCAAACTCACCACTTCTACGCGCACCCCACGATAGCTGACTGAATTGACTGCGTAAGCCAAATCTCCATCGCCACTAACTAACACCGCTGTATCGTATGAATCTACCAATGCCATCATATCTACCGCAATTTCCACATCTAGGTTGGCTTTTTTTGAGCCATCTGGTAACTGCACCAAATCTTTAGCAATTACTCGATACCCGTTGCGACGCATCCACAACAAAAATCCTTGTTGTTTCTCGTTTGTCCGGTCTACACCTGTATAGAAAAATGCCCGCAACAATCTCGATCCACCCGTCAATCTGCACAAAAGCTTCGTGTAATCTATTTCTATTCCTAGTTGCAGCGCTGCGTAAAATAGATTTGAACCATCAATAAATATAGCGACACGACCGCGATTTTCCAAAACTTGTTCTGGCGTAAATATTGAGTCGTTTTCCAAGTTATTCAACATTGCTGTCATACCTCAATTTTATCCTTGTAATAATTGATACTAATTTATCTTTTTTCTTGAGAAGTCAGAGCTGCTTATAATAAGCTTTCAAGCTTATCAATTAAACCCCGCTAATTTTGTTGACAAAAGAAATTAAAAAAGCTAATCGTTTTTTGGCGGATCGATGCGTTGAAAAATTGGTTTTGGTGTACCTAACTTTTGTTCGCTGCTGAGTACTCCCCATGTTGAATGGATCGCAAAAGGTGCAGCAGTTGAACTTTCTATTTGCTGATTAAAGTTGATTTGGAAGCCCAATTGTTGATAAATATCGCTACTGATATCCGGAATAATTGGGGACAATAAATAAGCTGCTAGCCTCACCGATTCTAAAACTGCATACAGTACTTGCTCCACTGCCTGCTGTTGTCCTTTTTTATACAATGTCCAAGGTGCTTGCTCATCGATAAACTTATTACTGGCTCGCACCAGAGTTAAGATAGATTCACAGGCTTGATTAAAAGCTAGTGCTTCATAAGCATTTTTTACCTTTTCTCCTAAATCTAAACCGATCGCTTTCAACGGATTTTCATCAGTGATATCGTCATTTGTAATTTGCGGCACATTTCCCCCGCAGTATTTTTTCACCATGTTCAAAGTGCGATTTAGCAAATTACCCAAATCGTTTGCCAAATCTGCATTCAAAACATTGATGAATCTAACTTCATTAAAATCGCCATCTTTGCCAAATTCGATTTCCTTAAGGAAGTAATAACGAACTGAAGAAGCACCATAAGTTTTAACTAACGCCACAGGATCGAGAGTATTACCAAGGGTTTTCCCCATTTTCTGATTATCTTTGGTTAAGAAACCGTGTCCAAATACTCTTTCTGGAAGTGGCAAATTGGCAGACATTAACATTGCGGGCCAGTAAACTGCATGAAAGCGGAGGATATCCTTACCGATTAAATGCAAGTTGATTGGCATCCATTTTTTTAAGGCGTTTTCTAAAGTCGATTCTGCGTCTTTTGCGTTTAAGGCAGTTATGTAACCCAGCAGCGCATCAAACCAGACATAAAGGGTTTGTTTGGGGTCAACTGGTACTGCAAAACCCCAGTCCAGATTTACCCGTGATATAGAAAAGTCCTGCAAACCCTGATTTACAAAGTTGAGGACTTCATTTCGACGGCTTTCTGGTTGAATAAAATCTGGTCTGGACTGGTATAATTCTTGAAGTTGGTTTTGATATTTGGATAAGCGAAAGAAGTAGTTTTGCTCGTCTCGCCACTCGACTTCTTTGTTGGTGTGGATGGGACAGCGGTGTTTTTCTAACAAATCCCGTTCTTCTTTAAATTCTTCACAGGAAACGCAATACCAGCCTTTTTGTTGTCCCTGGTAGATGTCACCTCGATCCCAAACTCGCTGGAAGAATTCTTTGACGATCGCTTCATGACGCGGATCTGTAGTCCGAATAAAGCGATCGTATTGAATGTTTAGCAATTCCCACAATGAAACAAAACTCGGTACAATTTGATCGCAGTATTCTTGTGGGTTAAGCCCTTTACTTTCTGCTGCCCGCTGAATTTTCAGCCCATGCTCATCTGTACCTGTAATCAGCAGTACCGGGTGTCCTAATAGTCTTTGGAACCGCGCTACCACATCAGCTGCGATCGTTGGATAAGCGCTGCCCATGTGGGGTAAATCGTTTACATAATATAGCGGTGTTGTTAGCGCAAATGTCTTTTCTGTATCCACTCTTTTATCTTGCAGAATCAAAAACAACTTGTTAAAACAGTTTTCTAACGCACTTATGTGTTTAAAACCACGTAATTATATAATATTGTTCCCCAATTTTCAAACAACAATTTAATATTAGCAAATTTCTTTGCTATGCGATTGTTCGCTGCCTAACCGTGAATGCAGCACTTTTTTTGCTTGAACAATCCTGACTGAAGAAGTCTGAAGCATAAAGCATCAAGGCTGAAAAATAATTCCCTTAATTTGGCACAAGTTCTGTCCCTTGTGGGCAAATTCATCTGCTAGATTTTTTTCTGAGTTCAAGCCCTATCGAGGAAAGTGGGTGTTTGATTTCATTGTTTATAATAAGCGCTTTGGTGTTGATGCGGGCTTTTTTTAACTATTTCTTGTGGCTGAAAATAGCACCCATAAGTTCTAAGAAAAGTTTAACTTATTCTGTAAATTAGACATTTCTATCTGAAGACGGTCGTTGCTATAGTAAAGAAATGTAAAACTTATCTCAGAAAAAATGCTGTATTTTCTCAAAAATATATTGACTAAAGTATGAGTGTAAATAGCCCTCTGGATATTTCTCGCTCGTTTCTAGCGACAATCTCAACAAAAATGTTTCGCTATTACGAGGATCGCATTCCCCAAGATGCAAGTGTCTTGGTGGTGAGCAATCATCGCAGCTTCATGGATGCACCAGTTTTAATGGAGGCGTTGTCAAGTCCAATTCGCTTTGCCTGCCATCATTATATGGGGCAAGTACCAATTATGCGAGAGATTGTTACCGGACAATTGGGCTGTTTTCCCTTAGAAAGTCCAGAAAACCGCCAGCATAGCTTTTTTGTGCAATCTCAGAGGCTTTTGCAGTCAAAGCAGATGGTGGGGGTTTTTCCCGAAGGAACTAAGCCAATGGTGAAATTTACTCCTGCGAATCAAGTAGGGGAATTTCAGAGAGGATTTGCTCATTTGGCATTGCGATCGCAAGTTGAGGATTTGGCAATTTTGCCGATCGCGATCGCTTCTTTAGAAGAAATCAGCACTTCTGCATTACCCTTAAGAGTGTTGAGTTTGTTTGACCCTTCAGAACCTTTATTCAATCAACCGGGTTTGCATCCCTTGGTTATTTATCGTCGCCTTGCCGTGTTGATTGGTCGTCCCTATTGGATTATGCCGCAACACAAGGAAAAATACCAGGGCAAACAAGGCAAAAAAGTTGTAGCCGAATTGACAGAACACTGTCATGGTGAAATTGCTAAATTGTTGCGTGAAGGTTGTTATTAGAAAATGGGGAATGGAGCATCGGGCATCGGGCATCGGGCATGGGGCATAGGGCATAGGGCATGGGGTATGGGAAAAAGATTTGACTTTATTCTCACGTTCCCATTGCCCATTGCCCATTGCCCATTGCCCATTGCCCATTGCCCAATGCCCATTGCCCAATGCCCAATGCCCATTGCCCAATTGACTAATGACTACTCAAAAAGTTGATCTAAAACCGTGTTTTTTAACACCTAAAAGACTAAAACCAGAGTATCCGTTGTTGGTATACTTACCAGGGATGGATGGAACTGGTCAATTATTGCGATCGCAAACCGCCGGTTTAGAAGCCGGCTTTGATGTGCGTTGTCTGGCAATACCACGAGAAGATTTAACTAGTTGGGACGATCTGACTAGAAACGTATTGGATTTAATCGACGGGGAATTGGAAAAAAGTCCTAGACCAATTTACTTGTGTGGTGAGTCATTTGGGGGTTGTTTGGCGATGAAAGTAGCGATCGCCTCACCGCAGTTGTTCAAGCGAATTATTATCATTAACTCTGCTTCGGCTTTTAATCTTCGTCCTTGGTTGAATTGGACATCGCAACTAACTAACATCGTACCCGGATATCTTTATGATATTGGTGCGTTGGGGTTGTTGCCATTTTTAGCATCTTTAGGGAGAATTGCCAGAGGCGATCGTCAAGAACTTCTCAAGTCAATGCGTTATGTACCACCAGAAACCGTTCACTGGCGAATATCGTTATTGCGAGATTTTCACGTTGATGACAAACAGTTACGCACCCTGACTCAACCAATTTTAATAATTGCTGGTGGTGACGATCGCCTTTTACCTTCTGTAAGTGAAGCCGAACGTTTAGTTAATATTTTACCTAATGCCAAAATGGTAGTGTTACCTCATAGCGGACACGCTTGTTTGTTAGAAAAAGACATTTATCTTTATGAACTTATGAAGGAAAACAACTTTTTAGAAAAGAGTGCTGAAGCCGTTTCTAAATTAGAAATGAAGTGATTTTTTCAGATGAAAAGGATTTAATGAAACCCGACAAAAGCAAGATTTACATAAAATGATCGAGGATCTTTCAAATCTTCGTCATCTCAAGCATTAATTAAAATTAAACCTAACTGAAGAAAGCGATGAACATAAAGCTAGTTGAATCGTGATTATAAGTAATTCTTGCTTTAGCAACAGAAGAACGTTTATTGCTAGAAAAAAAGTTATTTGGAAATATTCCCTATCCTTCTAGTAATGAACTTATGTATCTTGCTGAAAAAGGAAAAGCATTTGACTTTTTGCATGATGAACCGGATTTATATTCTCTCGAAGACGAGAACCTGTTTAGTCAGACTTGATCAAGGATATATGAGACGATAATATAAATTAAAAAAATCCAATACACATCCTGACACAAGAAACTGTAAAACGGCTTATACCAATTTAAATAATGTTTGCGACACATAAATTCTTCGTAGGGGCACGGCAGTGCCGTGCCCCTACCCATCTGTAGCATTCTTTTTTCGCTCTTGGTATTACTTTTGAATCCCTAATAAATGCGATATCTTCACTAGGAATTGAAGAAAAACGTAGATTAGGGCAAGTTTTAGATAAGGAAATTAATCAAGGTGAAGCAGACTTTTTAGCAGAAGATACTTACGATTGGGGACTTGAAGGACAGCCACAAGGTAAGCTAGTAGAGTATATTCCAAAAGTGGGGCTAACTGTTGTCGGTGGTAGGAAATAGTTAATTTTAAATTAACGACTTACCCTTACAGAGAGATGTCAAGCTCCTCGGTTTCCAGCTACAAGTTGAATAGAAACACTTGTCGGACGTTGCTTGATTTATGAAAGACAAATCCCAAACAGAAATTGAGGTGAATAAATCAGTTAATTCATCACAACCAGCTTCAGAAATAGAAATTAAACCGCAAACTTCAGTAGAAGAAGATACACCGTCTGTATTAGAGTCGTTTGCTAAGTCTGTAGGTGGTGCAGTTGGAACCGCAGTTGGGGTAGGATCGGCATCTGTAGAAATAGCAGTAGGCTTGGGAGAAGTAGCGGCAAAACAAACACACAAGCTAATTGAACAAGCAACTCACACAGCTGGAGAGGTAGTTACTCATCTTGGTGATAACTGGCTAATTAGAAAATTAGCTGGAGTTTTAAATCTCAATTGGCTGATTGGCGTGAGTGACAAAGTTGATTTAGCAAAAGCCGAAGCCGAAGTAAAACAACTACAGCAACAGCATCCCCAAGAATCACCCAGCCAAATTGCCCATCGGATTATGCTGGATAAGGCAACTAAAGCAGGGGGAATCGGACTGGCTACGAGTATTTTACCAGGTGAAGCGTTGGCGCTGTTTGCAGTTGATTTGGCGGCAACAACGCAATTACAGTCAGAAATGCTTTATCAAATTGCATCTGTCTATGGGCTGGATTTAAAAGATCCGGCGCGGAAAGGTGAAGCATTAGCGATTTTTGGTTTAGCTTTTGGTGGTAGTCGTCTTTTAAAAGCCGCAGGATTAGGTTTGCTGCGAAATGTACCTTTTGCGGGTGCGGTGATTGGTGCTAGTTCTAATGCGACGATGATATATTCATTGGGATACGCAGCTTGTCGATTTTATGAAGCAAAGCTGGATGAATCGACTTCGTTGAATTCGGAAGAAACACTTACAGAGTTAAAGAAACAAAGCGAAAATTATTTAGAAAAAGCGATCGCCCAAGAAGCGATTATGGATCAAATTCTCGTTCACATGATCCTCGCCAGCCATCCAGATCGAACTTGGGATGAAATTTTACCACAGTTGCAAACATTAAACCTCAGTCCCACATCTATAGATGCGATCGCCCAAAACATCAAATCACCCCAACCTTTAGATACACTACTCAATCAACTCAACCGCGATTTTGCAGTACCTTTACTTGCTCAATGTTATAGAATAGCCCAACTCAACAACAAAACTACATTAGAAGAAGCAAGAGTGATTAAAGCGATCGGCTCTAAATTTAATATTGATGTCAAGAGTTAGTTGTTAGTGGTTGTGGTTGTTGGTTGGAGCGTTGTTGGTGAGTCAGTGCGATCGATTGC
Organism: Tolypothrix sp. VBCCA 56010; assembly: GCF_050875635.1. Taxonomy (NCBI): domain Bacteria; kingdom Bacillati; phylum Cyanobacteriota; class Cyanophyceae; order Nostocales; family Tolypothrichaceae; genus Tolypothrix; species Tolypothrix sp. VBCCA 56010. The sequence continues at coordinate 865 of NZ_JBPAOH010000235.1, read as the reverse complement.
GGGTTTCCCGACAGTCACGCATCTGACAAACCCGCTCGTGTTGTTAGCGGTTAGTTGTTGTTTCCACGCCCGTCGCCCTTGTCCCCCATCTTTGCCCAAAATCTATACACACTTTCACTTATATTTGTTACTATGAATTTATAAACACGGTAAAGCTCGCATACCATGTACAGAGCAGTTAAAGTTAGAATCTATCCCACTTTGGAGCAAGAATCGTATCTTTCTCAATGTTTCGGTAATACTCGATGGTTGTGGAACTATATGCTTAATGCTACTTCTACCGCGTATAAAGAAACAGGGAAAGGTCTATCTAAAGCTGCTATGGACAAGTTGTTACCAAAATTGAAAAAAGAATATGAGTGGTTGGGACTTGCGTATAGCCAAGTTTTGCAACGTGTAACATTCAACCTTTCTAGCGCGTTTATTAATTTCTTTGAGGGACGTGCAAAATATCCTAATTTCAAGTCTAAGCACGGGTTACAATCGATTCAATATCCTCAGAACGTGAAGTTAATTGTTAAAGATTCTACAATTAAATTTCCAGGTTCTTTAAGTGTTGTGAAAGCCGTGTTTCATCGAGATTTGCCGGACGCAAAATTCACCACTGTTACGGTGTCGAGAAATGCTGACGGCAAATACTATGCTAGTATTCTTTTCAACCACGCTACTTGCTACAACAAGGGGAAAATACGCAACGCAATGGCTCAAGAAGAGAATCCTGTAGTTGCAGTTAACGAAGCAATTGGGGTTGATTTAGGCTTAAAAGTGCGATCCGTTGGCTAGAAACTAAAGCCCACAAGGACTTGGAGGATTAGCCGCAAGGTACAGAACCTTGACAACTGAATGACCATGTAGGTGAGAGTCA
>NZ_JBPAOH010000234.1:0-7835 GCF_050875635.1 Tolypothrix sp. VBCCA 56010 | reverse complement strand
GCTTTGATTATTTTTTGCCGAAAATCGACGGAGTAAGGTTTCATCTTAAACATTGAACCACTGGTTTTATTGTACTACACCTACCTGCAATCCGCTGTATGTCCTATTTTGTTGGAACTTAAAGATATTTTTCCCCAGAAAATTAGTTTATTTTCTGGAAATGATTTTTCTGTAGACCAATCAGTAGGACTAAACGGGGTTTGCGATTTTTTGATAAGTCGTTCTCCGGAACAGTTGTTTATTGATGCACCTGCGGTAGTAGTGGTGGAAGCGAAAAAAGAAGATTTGAATGGAAGGTTAGGTCAGCGAAAAGTTTGAGCGGAGGTTTCCTCCGTTCGCACTTGGCGTTGCCGAAGGCATCAAAGCTTTTCAAGAGAGTGCGTTGCAGAAATGATTGCAGCACAGCGTTTTAATGAACAAAATAATCAGTCGGTTCCTACTATTTTTGGTACAGTTACTACCGGGGACAGATGGAAGTTTCTCAAGCTGGAATCTAATACGGTAACTATTGGACTTTTAGAATACAATCTTCCTCCAGTTGAGCAAGTTCTCGGTATCTTAGTCAGTTTTGTTGCACATTATTAAGTAGAAGAAACATGAAAAAACCCGGCAAGACCGGGCAGATGCACTGTTTGTCGAGTATGGTAGTGATAATTATAATTTGACATCACAAGTTAAAGGACAAGCAGCGTAAACGGTAGTTTGTGTTTCATCTGCCTCTCCATGCAGCCAGCTTAACCATCTGACTTGACTTGGATGAACACCCTTGAGAGTTAACATCCCAGCAGCGAAAACAACAGCCATCACATTAAACAAAATCAAACCACCAGCAACCAGCAAAACAGCACTAACAGGCATCACAGATTGCAAGACAATCGACAACAAACATCCGACCGTAGCCATCAAGACAACTAAAGGAAAACCAACAACCAGCAAGCATACTGCCAAAGTGAAAGACCAGATTAAAAAGCTTTTGATCATCAACAAAGATTGAGTTTTGTTTAGATTAGAGCTTTGAGTTGCAACCATGAATTTTCCTCCCAAAAAAGTCTGAAATATTTATCTTGCTTGTTTAAAGCAAATTCGATATCTGAATGACTTTCAGTATATAAAAGCAAATCGGGTAAATGAGCATTTAGTTAATAAACTTTACAGTTAAGGTCTGGGGATCATGGATAAATGCCCTGATAAGCATTTTCTTGACTATCCTTTCCCAGCATCTACCTTAAGGAGTAGAAGGTAAAAGTATTAATTAATCGAGTGCGTTCTTAGCACTATAGATAATTTATGCTTAACATATCTTATCAAAAACAAGGTAGATTCTCATAATTGCTCTGATAAGGCTGAACAATTTATCGGCTATTGCTTTCGCTGTTATTTGCTAGCTAGTTGTATAAATGCCTAACACAAATTCCTCATCTTTAGATGAGTATATTTACATTTACTTATTAGTAACATTTTATTCTTTTAATTATACTTGGATATACTGAATGCCTTCTCTGCCTTTGATGTGTTAAACCAGTCAATATCAGGGAGATAAATTATTTATTGAACTGAAAGCTAGTCGAATTTATAAAAAACGGATACAAGTGAAGGGCGAGAAGATAGAACTGGTGATAGACATTTATTTGCCTTATGCCATTCGCAAATGAGTAAGTAGGCTGATAGCGATCGCTCTTTATCTCATCTTCTCTCATTAAAAGCCGATTTTTACTACCAAAACTAGCCGCTAATTCCACATATGAAACAAAACGCAGATTAATTTGAAGATATATGACAGAATCACAGCGTCCAGCAAATTCGACACCGATCGCAACCCGTAATATTCCCCCATTACCCCCACCACCACCAGCAAGCTTAAGCACCCAACGTCAGGCTACCCAAACCCTGGACATGACACTAGAAAAGACTGCCAACCGTGCAGGGATGATGAATGCTGCACCACCTCCACCACCAGCTGAAAAAGCCTCTCATCGTCCGGGTACTCCACCACCAATGCCTGGTGCAGTTCCTAGAAAAAGCAGTTCGGGAATGACTTTAGCCCAGTTGATTAAAGAAGCTTACGATAAAGGCTTTTCGGATATTCATTTGGGTGTCGGTGAAGTGCCTCGCTTCCGCAATCGAGGAGAAATGCAGCCAACAGAATATCCAGAAACGGATAAAGAGACTTTTATAAGTTGGGTGCGGGAGGTGCTGACAGAAGGAGAACTTAAACACTTTGAAGAACATCTAGAATTTGATGGAGCAACTCAGTACGACTTTGCCCGCGTGCGGATTAATATCTTTGACTCTCTCAAAGGCTATGCGATGGTAATGCGGTTAATTCCGTTGAAAATCCTCACCATAGATCAATTAAACTTACCCCCAGTTTTTCGCGATATCTGCCACTACCATAAAGGTTTGATTTTAGTGACTGGTCCGACTGGTTCTGGTAAATCCACCACAATGGCGGCGATGGTTGATTACATTAATAAGGAGATGGCTAAACACATCATCACCATCGAAGATCCAATCGAATTTGTCCACAAAAGCCAAAAGTCGTTGGTTAAACAACGGGAAGTAGGAATGCACACCCGAAAATTTGACAACGCTTTGAAAGCAGCTTTGCGGGAAGACCCAGATTTAATTCTGGTCGGGGAAATGCGGGATAAAGAAACGGTCAACACTGCCCTGAAAGCCGCTCAAACAGGTCACTTGGTAATGGGAACCCTCCACACCAACAGCGCGGTGAAAACGATTGAAAGAATTCTTAATCTTTTCTCAGCTGGAGAACAAGATGCGATGCGGGTAGCGCTTGCTGAGTCTTTAGTGGCAGTAATTGCTCAAGGTTTGTGTCGCACGACTGATGGCAAACGTGCTGCTTTCCACGATATCCTAATTAATACCGACGCAGTTAAAGACTGGGTAAAAGACGGTAAGTATGATGAAATTAGCGAGCTGATGAAGCAAGCTGGTTTTGACGGCATGATTACAATGAATCAGTCTCTGCTCAACCTTTATCAAGAAGGTCGCATTACTGAAGAAACAGCTTTGGAGATGTCACCAACTCCTAACGAAATGGCACAGTTTCTCCGAGGTCGAGTTTAAAAATTAGGGAGTGGGGAGACTCGTTGGAGAGGGGGAGACAAGGAGACAAGGAGAGGGGGAGACTCGTTGGAGAGGGGGAGACTCGTTGGAGATGGGGAGATGGGGAGACTCCTTGAAGATGGAGGGAAAGAATTATTCTCATTGTCCCCTTGTCCCCTTGTCCCCCTTGTCCCCTTATCCCCTTGTCCCCCTGTCCCCTTATCCCCTTGTCCCCATCCCCCCCTCTCCCCATCCCCCCCTCTCCCCATCCCCCCCTCCCCCCCTCTCCCCACTCCCTTGAATCCAGATAAACCACTTTTACCCCAGTTGTTTAAGGGCATTGCGCTATTTACACCTGGAGGAGATTTAATTTATTGCATCGACCCTGGCAAAAAAGGTCGATGGCATTTGCATTTGTGCGCTTTTTTACAAGAAATTTTAGACTTACCAGAACCGCCTCATTTTTTAGTGCCTTGCTACACGGCAACTATTGACCACTGGTTAGATCCGCGCACTCAACAAGTACGAACTTTTGCGGAAGCTTATCCGTTGGTAATGCGACATCAAGCTGTGCTGAATGCTGTTTTTTGCACGGGGGATTTAGTTTGGCAAGCTGCCCCGTGGCAAGAGGGATTGTGCGATCGCATGGTATTATCTAGTTATCGATCTTCATTTGAGCAACTTTGGGAAGACCATGATTTAATTGTGCGTTTAGAGTTCTCTCAAGCTCAAGTATCTCCAGAACCGATCGCCGCAATCCAACAAAAAGCCGAACCGAAAACCCAAGGCTTTGTTCTTCGCTTATTTGTTGCCGGACATAGTGCCAACACTGAACGCATTCTTCAAAATTTACATGAATTGTTAGAGCGATCGCTTAAACATCCTTATACTTTAAAAGTCATTGATGTTTTGACAAATCCAGAACTTGCAGAACTCGATCAAGTTTCCGCAACTCCCACCCTCGTTAAAGTTTGGCCCCACCCAATTCGACGAATGGCTGGGGATTTGGATAATGTGGAAAAAATCTTGCAAATGTTAGGAACTAAAAAAGGCACATTCTAGAGACGTTTTCCCAGAACATATTCTAAAGATGTTCCGCTTTCAAGAGCAGGTTTGTAACAATTTGCTCCCATTCTTGATTCAATTCGGCGGTAAACTCTGGTTTGCCACTACGCCTGTACCAATATCTTGCATTGTCCAAGTCGCCTTCTTTACGGTGCAAGTACGCATGAACCCAAGCACTGTCAACATCGCCGGCATCGTTTAAAATATTATGTGCTTTGTGCCAATCTCCTTTTTTGTCATACCACAAAGCTTGCAGTGTTTTTGGCAGAGAAGATGGACATTTTTCTTGTTTTTCTAACAATTGCATAAATTCATTCAGCGTCATAATACCAAACCTGATAAAACTCTAAATAAGTCATAGCGTCTTTTGATATCATCATCGCTAGAAGAACGTTTGATTTTCACCTTCCTTGGGGTAGGTGAGAGGCTTCTATTGAAACTTCAGCTTCAGAAGGTCAACTTTCAGCTTCAGAAGGTCAACTTTCAGCCTCAGAAGGTCAACTTTCAGCCTCAGAAGGTCAACATTGAGCCTCAGAAGGTCAACTTTCAGCCTCAGAAGGTCAACATTGAGCTTCAGAAGGTCAACTTTCAGCCTCAGAAGGTCAACATTGAGCTTCAGAAGGTCAACTTTCAGCCTCAGAAGGTCAACATTGAGCTTCAGAAGGTCAACATTGAGCTTCAGAAGGTCAACTTTCAGCCTCAGAACATGACTGTTGACTGTTGACTCTTAATGCTTTATCTCACGAACTTGGTTGCCGTTTTGAAAGTTCTTTTAGTGGACATTATATTCCCGGATTAGAAGATGCTTTGCGTGTATTTGAAATTCATGAAACACAAGTTGGGGTGTTAATTTTTGTTGCCGAAGCTTTTACTTCTGCTTTTGTGGTTTCCACACCCCAAGACTACCGCGCTTTAGACACCAGCTTGCTAGAGGATTTCTACGCTTTGGCTGCACGCAAAGCGACAAAGTAGGATGGGATAAAAGTGAAATTGCGACCAAGAGATAATGAAGGAGCGATCGTGGATTGTCCGCTTTGCAGCTGCTATGCTGCTTTTTGGTCAAGTTTGGCTGCATTTACTTCAAGGAAAAATGCACAACCGTCATATTATGGAACATATGGTAAAAGCAGGACCTGCTTCTATCTTTCCAGTTTTGCTGGTGAGTGGTTTTGCAGGGATGATTTTTACCATTCAGACGGCAAGAGAATTAGTTCAATTCGGTGCGGTAAATGCTGTTGGGGGTGCTTTTGCTTTAGCTTTCTGCCGAGAATTAGCTCCTATTTTGACAGGTTGTGTAATTGCCGGACAAGTTGGTTCGGCTTTTGCGGCAGAAATTGGTGCAATGCGAGTCACAGACCAAATTGATGCACTATATATGCTGAGAACCGATCCAATTGATTATTTAGTTCTTCCGAGAGTCATTGCTTGCTGTTTGATGGTGCCGTTATTAACAATTTTTGCCTTAGTTATCGGCATAGCTGGCGGAATTTTTGTCGCCTTCCAATTTTACCAGATAGCTCCGGAAACATTTTTAGACTCAGTTAGAAGTTTTTTAGAACCGTCAGATTTGGTGATTATTGTGCTGAAAGGATTTCTCTTTGGTTCAATGATTGCTGTCCTGGGTTGTAGTTGGGGACTAACTACCCAAGGAGGAGTAAAACAAGTAGGAGAATCAGCAACTGCCGCAGTTGTGACTACTTGGGTGTCAATTTTTGTGATTGACTTTGTTTTATCTTTGCTGCTATTTGACAAACCGATATTTTAGAAAAAAATAAACTTGAGCGCGTAGCGCTAACGCACCGCAGCGCGTAGGGTGCGTTATGCTGCGCTAACGCACCGCAGTCATAAATAATGGTGCGTTACGGCATTCGCCGTAACGCACCCTACATGCTATATTCCTGATATTATTCCTACACATTAAATCGGAATAACATCACATCTCCTTCTTGCACAACATACTCTTTACCCTCACTTCTGACTAATCCTTTTTCCTTTGCCGCAGTCATCGAACCAGTTGTCACCAAATCATTGTAAGCAACAGTTTCGGCGCGAATAAATCCCCGTTCAAAATCAGTGTGAATTACACCAGCAGCTTGAGGTGCAGACATTCCTGCATGAATTGTCCATGCGCGGGTTTCTTTTTCGCCAGAGGTGAAATAAGTCCTTAAACCTAAAAGCGTGTAAGTAGCACGAATCAAAGATTTTAAACCACCTTCTTCTACACCCAAAGATGCGAGAAAATCAGCTTTATCTTCTTCTGGTAACTCAATTAATTCTGATTCCACTTGAGCGGAAACCACTACAACTTGAGCATTTTCTTGACTGGCAATTTCGCGGACTTTTTCCACAAAATCATTACCACTTGCCAAGTCATCCTCAGAGACATTAGCAGCATAAATAATCGGTTTATTTGTGAGTAATCCCAATCCTTTAATTATCTCGGTTTCTTCTTCTGTCAAACCAAATTGGCGGACTGATTTGCCTTCATTTAATGTTGCTGCTAATTTCTCTAAGAGTGTTAATTCTAACTGTCCTTCTTTGCTGGTACGCGCTAGTTTGCGAGTGCGTTCAATGCGGCGTTCAATTTGTGATAAATCAGCTAAACCGAGTTCCAAATTGATGATTTCAATATCTCGCACTGGATCTACTGAACCGGCAACGTGGATAATATCATCATTCTCAAAACAGCGTACTACATGAACGATCGCATCCACTTCGCGAATGTGGGAGAGAAATTGATTTCCCATTCCCTCACCTTTACTTGCACCTTTAATCAAACCGGCAATATCGACAAATTCCACCTGAGCCGGGACAATTTTCTTAGCAGCAGAAATCTTTGCCAAAACATTTAAACGTTCATCTGGCACGGAAACAATGCCGACATTCGGGTCTTTTGTACAAAAAGGGAAATTAGCAGCTTCTGCCTTGGCATTTTCCACCAAAGCGTTGAACAAAGTAGATTTTCCCACGTTGGGAAGTCCGACAATTCCGGCTCTTAGCATTTTGGATTTTAGATTTTGGATTAAAGTCCAATCACTATCTTACAAATTACTAAGAATTAGTTTTAGACTGGTTCGGGAATTGTTTGGGGAATTGGACTGGGAACCGGCTGCGGAATCGGAGCTGGTACAGGTTGCGGTACTGGTTCTGGTGTCGGAGTGGGAATCGTTGGTTCCGGACTAGGTGCCGGACCAGGTAGCGGATTCGGTTCGGGTGTGGGAATCTGTGGTTCGGGTATGGAAATAGCAGTGGGATAAATCATAGTTAGCTTGTAAAAATTATCCGACTTTACCAACCTAGATGACAAGGAACATAGCTGACATCTTCCTAAAGTATTTATTGTTTGCGCTCGCAATTTTTTGGGCATTCTACTTTAGTGGAGGTCTTGGCATTTTTATTTGTGGCTTACTCATAAAATTGCGCTTGACAACTGACCAGGACTTACGCAAGATGTGACCGAAAACCTGATTCTTGCGTAGCGGTAATTCATGAATTACCGCTACTTTCGTTATGTTTTGCGTAAGTCCTGCTGACATTTAATTTGAGATGGACTGATGTCAAAATTCACTCTTAGTCAATGGCTGCGTCAACTTCGAGTCGGAGTGCGATTCGTTGAGTGAGGAATCACGGTTAAGTCCGTAAATAATCACTCCAACCCCCTTTGGGTTGAACTCCAGACAGGATGGAGGTGCAAGCCCTCCCTC